>CAZFCM010000021.1:0-9222 GCA_964517725.1 uncultured Candidatus Saccharibacteria bacterium
ATTATTCAAGTTGGAAGTAATTTTACTAATACCAAAAACCAACAAGAAGCATTTGAAGCTTGGGCACCTCAAATTTTTGAAACAAAAGGTATTTTTGAGGCAGATGCGACACCCTTCCATATTAAATTCACAGGTATCCTCAAGAAGGACCTGAGAGATTTAAAAGCGGAAGAAGGAGGATATATTTTTAATCGGTTCGCTGAAATTCTACGAAGAAACGTCGTCTCTGATAAAACCAATGCGTTTAACAAAATATTCAATCTTTTTCTCTGCAAAATCGTAGACGAGTTTGAAAGGAGTGATGACGAGAAGACCCAGTTTCAATGGGAGGAAAGCGAGAATAACGAAAAGGTAATGTTGAGATTAAATGACCTCTATAAAAGAGGCATGGATAAATATCTTGGTCTAAAGATTTCGGCGGTCACTGAAGATGAATTGGAACAAGAATTAAGTAAGGTAAATACGGACCAAAAAACACAAGCAATCAAAGAGTTGTTTATTAAACAAAAACTTTATTCGGGGAACGAGTTTGCCTTCAAGGAGGTTTTTGACAAAAAGACTTTTGAACAAAATGCCATTGTTGTTAAGGAAGTTGTAAAGTTACTCGAAAACTTCAGGATAAAATATTCTACTAAACAACAATTTCTCGGTGACTTTTTTGAAAAACTTCTGAATACCGGAATCAAGCAAGAATCAGGCCAATTTTTTACTCCTATACCAATCACTCGATTCATCTGTCGGTCTCTACCTATCTGGGATATAATTAATCAGAAAAATGAAAATCGTGAAGAAAACTTTCTTCCTTATGTTATAGATTACGCTTCAGGTAGCGGACACTTCCTAACAGAGGTTATGGGGGAAATTAACTCACATCTATCAAAAATTGATGATTCGTGGATAAAGGGAGGTGGATTAGCAAAAAGAAATTTTAATTCATTGAAAAGCGAGTATCTTTGGGCTAAAGAATATGTATACGGTATAGAAAAAGATTATCGATTAGCGAAAACAACAAAAATTAGTACATTTCTGAATGGAGATGGTGACGCAAATATAATCTGTGGTGACGGGCTGGACAGTTTCTCTTCAAGTCAGGAATATAAAGGGAAACTATTAGAGACAGCTAATACTAATGACAATGAGGAGTTTGATATTTTGGTTGCGAATCCACCTTATTCGGTGAGTGGTTTTAAGAATACGCTTAAGAATGGAAAGACTTCTTTTTCTTTGTATAACCGTCTTACAGAGCAAAGTTCAGAGATCGAATGTCTCTTTATTGAGAGAGCAAAACAACTACTCAAAGAAGGTGGCTATGCGGGAATTATCTTGCCGGTTTCTGTATTAACAAATTCTGGGATATATACAGATACACGAGAGTTGCTATTCAAATATTTTGAGATAAGGGCAATTGTCGCTTTTAGTAGTAATACATTTATGGCAACAGGGACAAATACTGTCACTCTATTTTTGAGGAAAAGAAATGATAATGTTTGGTCCAACATTTCTGATACCGTCGATATATTCTTAAAAACTCATAAGGATATTACCTGCAATAATATTGAGAAACCTTTTTCAAAATACGTAGCCTATGCCTATCCAGATTCGTCATTTGAAGATTACGTGAGCTTATTAAAAGGTGGTTTTGATTCTATACGAGAAAGTCTTCTTCTTAAGAAGTATAAGAAGCTTTTTGGAGAACTACAGAGAAAAGATGATTCGGTTGAATCAGAAATCGAAAACACAAAACTTTTAGAGCTAATAAATCAAACTGAAAAATCAAAACTAGTAATCTTTCTGCTCTCATTTAATCAAAAAGTTGCACTTGTAAGATCTGGAGAAAAGAAAGCGGAGAAGAAATTTTTGGGCTATGAATTCAGTAGCAGAAGAGGCCATGAAGGTATTAAGGTTTATAAAACTGAAGGAGGCCATATTAAATCTAGCTTATACAACGAGGAAGTTTTGGACGACACTAGTAAGGTAAATAGCTACATATTGAAAGTGTTTAAGGGAGAAGAGATAAAGACAATCGATCCAAAACTATCAAACAATTTAATTATTCAAGACCTTCATACAATTGTTGATTTTGAATCAGCAAAATTCGAGCAAAAAATTGCTTTGTCATTTAAAAAAAAAGTTAAGTTAAAATCTAAATATCCTATAGAACCTCTGCAAAATCATTGTTCTATCGTCGATAGTGGAACCAATGCTCCTCAAGATAATAAATACTTTGAGGAGGGAGAATTTCCTTTTATTAGAGCTGGTAATCTAAATAGAAAAGACGCTCATGGGTTTTTGATTGCTGATAAGGATAATTATGTAAATAAAAAAGCTATAGAAGATTGTGGTCTAAAAATGTTTAAAGAAGGCACTATTCTGTTTCCGAAAAGCGGTCAGTCTGTTAATACTAATAACATTGCAAAACTAAGAGAAGATTCTTATGTAGTTAATCATCTTGCCTGTTTGTATGATGGAGATAAGAACTTTTTAAATTATCTCTACTATTACCTCGAAGATTACAAGACATCAAATCTTGTCCCTGTGGATTCTAATTATCCGTCAATCAATTTGCCAGAGATTAGAGAGCTTTTAATCCCTGTTCCGCCAAGTGATGTCGTAACAAAGATAGTTTCAAAGATATTGAAAGTTGAAGATGGAGCAAAAACAGCAGTTAACGAGACTCTAAAAAATAAAGATAAAATCAAATCAATTTTTGATGGTGTTTCAAAGGCGTATAAGAGTATAGAAAAGATTGATAATTTAAAGACTTTATTACAGAGAGGAAAAAGCCCTAAATATGGGGATTCAAACTTACAGATCATAAAATCTGGTCAAGCACGTGGGTATTTTGATTTTGATTTCTCTGAAAAACATTTTGCAAGCAGTACTTTTGAAGTAGATGAAAGAAAACTACAGAAGGGTGATATCTTAATCAACTCAACTGGTGTAGGTACTGCTGGACGGGTTACATATTTTGATTTAGAGGGTGATTATGTTGTTGATAGTCACATCACAATTCTGAGACCAGATAGGACAAAAGTTATTCCTAAGTTTTTATTGTATACGATCGCAAATATAGGTTTTGATAATCTTGAGAAGATGGCAGAAGGCCAAAGCGGACAGGTTGAGTTGTCTTTAGAAATTATAAAGAATATAAAACTAACCATTCCGCCTTTACCAGTCCAAGAAAAAATTATGGAAGAAATTCACGCGATCGACAAGAATCTTAAAAGTGACGAGGCTACACTAAAGCTTGTTTCTGAACAAAAATCTAATATCTTAAAAGAGGCTCTATACTAGCATGGGTGTAGTTTTAAAAGGTCCTATACGCCCTAAAACAGTCTCACAATATTTTTTGACTAGATTGAATACTCGATCACATTTTTACCCTTATCAGAATTTGGCTTAGGCGTTTCAAACCATTCTGGGTGAGCTTTGTAAATTGCCCGTAATTCCTTTATACTCTTATCAATAATCGCGAAACTTAGCCGTGTTCTCGGTTCAAAGTTCCGGACATCGTCCCCGCCAAATGTGTGTGCGCATTACTCGCAAGTATTGCTATGAAAATATTTTTGATTTAAAATCTCTTCATGAAAGAAGGTGAGGAACAGCCAAAGTTTAGACCGAACGATAATGAATTTAATGAAAGGGTTCGCTACGTTAGGGAATCTATAAGTTCTGACCCTGATGCTTATGAAACCTATACTACAGAAATCCCGCAATACGCAAAAGGAGAGGGCGACCCAGAAACAAGAGAACAGTTTTACCCTGGTTGGATTGAAGAAGACTTCCAGATTTTGTTAAACATGCTCAAAAAAGAAGGCCTGATCGAAACCGACGATAATCGTCCCGCCCCGCCTAGTGATTAGTTTGTACGAAATCTTTAGCTGAAGAGAGATATTTTTAATAGGATCTTTAATTTAAAAAGTTTTTTGTGTGTTTCGCGTAATTCAAGTTTGACTAAAATAATTTTTCGGAATAAATTTTAGCTTCGCCCTATCCCTGCAGACTGTTCCCTCGGATTATCTCGGCAGGATATTAAGAGAGACATTGGGGCTCTCGTTGAATAAGAGCCGGATCCGCTCGCCCAAGTTATTATGGGCCATTCAGCCCTGCCTCAAAGAAACGGGATATTCCGGTCACTTTCAATAAAATTTTATATGACAAAATTGATAAAAAAAATTCCGACAAAAGTTAAAACGAGTCACGTAGAGGTTGATGCATGTGTCTTATGGTGTATTGACCCGCGTTTCCGAAAAGCTCTCTGGGATTTCGAGAAATCTGAAGGCTATCGGCCGGATAAAGTGGACATAATAAAAGTGCCTGGGGGAGGAAAAGGATTGGCTGGCAAAAAAAACGAGCGGGAAGAAATTTTAAGCAAAGTGGCAATTTCTGTTAATTTACACAAACCAAAAATAATAATCCCCATGTTCCATTTTGACTGCGGGGCTTACAAACCGCTTAAACTTAAAAAACTCTCCGAGGAGGAATTTCTGATTAAAGAAATGGAAAAAGCCCGTGACGCATTGGCCAAATTCAAACTGCCAATTCATCCTGTAATAGTTAGTTTCGACGAAATAAGAATGTACTAGAAAAAAGACCCGATCCGAAGCTCTTTCTTGTTGAAATAAAGTTTGCCACCCGTCCCATCCTCGCGACAAGCCGTTCCCTCGGATTACCTCGGCGAGGTATTGAGCGGGCGACATCGGGAAAACTTTGTTGGAAGGGACGGGGTCTTCTGGCCACTTCCAATAAATAATATTTAAAACTGCTTTCTCTGATATAATCAACTTTATGAAAAAGCCTATTATATCCTGGCAAACACCCGAATTCTTCGATATAAACAGGTCAAGCGACTGGTTTTGGGCCATTGGCATAATAGCCTCTGCAATAATCATCACGGCTGTAATTTTAAATAACGTTCTTTTGGCCATATTTTTTGTAATTGCCACCATAACCATATTCATCCACGCCAAAAGAAAACCGGAAATAATAAATGTTGAAATTTCAGAAAATGGAATAAGGGCCGGTAAGAACATGTACCCCTATTCCCTTTTGAAATCTTTTTACATCGAAGAAAATCCGCCTTTTACTCGACTCATGCTTAAATCTTCGAGCGTGCTCAACCCTATTGTAATAATACCAACCATAAATGCGGATCTGGAAAAAATCCGGGAAGAATTATCCCATTATTTGGAAGAAGAAGAAATCAACGAACCTTTATCTCAAAAACTTCTTGAGTATTTGGGCTTTTGAAAAAATTCCGCAAAAATTGACGACTTCCATTTTTGGCAATTTTGTTATAGTTTGTAAGTGAAAAGCTGGAGCATGCCCTCATAGTTTAACGGATAGAATGCAAGATTGCGGATCTTGCGATCGAGGTTCGATTCCTCGTGAGGGCGAACGAAGTGAGAACGAAAGCGAGCAAACTGCTTTGCTCGCGTCGAGGAATCGAAAGGAGTTTCGTTATCGAGCTTCGGCCGTAGGACGAAGCGAGATCGAAACTCACCTGCCGACGTGGTCGGAGATTCCTCGTGAGGGCGAACGAAGTGAGAACGAAAGCGAGCAAACTGCTTTGCTCGCGTCGAGGAATCGAAAAGGGCTCTAAATTCTGGAAAATCATGATAATATTTCAACGTGGATATTAGGTTGGCAATTCATAATATAGGCTTTCTGATTTCCATAATCGCTGGTATTGGAATTTTCGTATTCATAATAGCCCACCGACGTTCTAAGGCCAGTTATCTTCTTCTGTTGGCGGCTTTATCCGCTCTGGTTTTTTTAGTTTCCCACCTGATCGGAGTGAACATTGACGATCCGGAAATTTCTCGCCGGATACTCATGTTCAATTTGAGTAATTTCTTTATGGGATTATTCACCGGACACGCAGTCCTAGTTTATCTAAAAAGAGAAACCGAACATTTTTGGCCTATAGCGCTTCTTTACACTGGCGCAATCAGCTTCACCATTTTGTTTTCTCTGAAGCCTGAATTGTTTCTTTTGCCATCATCCCCAAAAATGTATTTTCCAAACTATTATGAACCGGGGCCATTGAATTGGGTTCGTTTGTTTTTTCTTTTCGGCCTGTGTTTGCCTTATCAAGTAATAATTTTATTTAAAAGCTATCTTTCAATTGGCGATAAAAACAGTCCGGAAAAGAAAAAATTGTCTTTATTTATTTTGGCTATTTTGATCGGTTTTGGCATAGGATTCATTCCCAATTTTCTAGTATATGACATAAAAATAGACCCTGCATTGGGCACTTTAGGGATGTTTCTTTTTACTATTCCATTTGTCTATGGCTCGGTTAATTATGGCCTTCTGGATATAAAAATAAATGCCCGACAAGCTTTTTGGTATGCCCTAGCTATCGGTGGTGCTGGGGCTTTAATAATGCTTTTCAATTTTTTTGATTCGTTGGTCAGAACAAATGTTCCAAGCTCGCCTAAATGGGTCGCCCCTCTGGTCTCTGGCATATTCATAGTTACTATTGCCGCTCTAGTCGGAAAAAAATTAAAAGAAGAATATCTGATAAAAGACAAATTTATCGCCACAATCACTCACAAATTTCGTGCTCCCTTAACCCATATCAGAATAGCCGCAGAAAATTTATCCAAACAAAATCTGAGCGAGGAAGGAAAAAACGACCTTGCTGAAATAAAGAAAGCGGATTTAAAATTGGCCGGAATGATAGATCTTATAGTTAATGTTTCAGAAAATTCCCAAGAAAATTACTTTGCTCGAGAATCTGTCCGCCTATCAGAAATAGTTTATAAAATAATCGCCGAATGCGAGCAGACAGCCAGAGAAAAAAACATTCGGATTGAAAAAAACATTGAGTCAGGCATCGATTTGCACGCTAATAAAATGGAAATTTCATTCGCCATCCAAACTGTGGTTGAAAATGCTATTGTCTATTCAAAACCCAATCAATCAATTGAAATAACTCTTAGAAAAATCCCTAGCGGAAAAATAGAATTTTCAGCAAAAGACAGCGGTCTGGGCGTCACCAATATGGAAAAATCTCTTGTTTTTAAAAAATTTTATCGAAGCGAGCGCGCTCGCCTTTTAAACACAGAAGGCATAGGCGTAAATCTGTTTATGACAAAAAAAATAATAGAGGGTGCCGGAGGAAAAGTTTGGGTTGATTCGGCCGGTGAAAATAAAGGTAGTATTTTTTATTTTTCCCTGCCAAAAACAAAAAAACCCGTATAGACGAATTAAAAAATTAATCAAAAAAAGCAAAGACTAACAAGCCGTCTTCACCAATCGGGCTAATCTTGATTTTCTTCTGTCCGCCTCGCCTTTTCTAATAGTGCCCCCTTTAACTGCTTTATCCAAAACCTTATAGGCCCGAGGCAAAATAGCTGTGGCGCCCTTTCCGTTTTTTTCAGAAACTAAAGTTTTCAGTTCTTTCACCACATCAATCACCGCTTTCTTCCGACGCAGATTAAAAACCCTCTTTCGGAGAGATGCGCGATAAGCTTTTTTAGCTGAAGAAGTTATTGCCATAATTCTCTGATTAACAAGTCGTTTTAATCCTAAATCAAACCGAACGGCAAGAGATTAACAGATAAAACAATAAAAAGCAAATTTATTTGTCGGCCAAACCAATTTTCGTCAGCTTACCACCCTATAATAACTGATATATACTATCCTAATGATTGCTAAAATATCCGGCAAGATAATCCATAAAGATCCGGGTTTCTTGATAATAGAAACAGCCGGTATCGGCTTTAAAGTTTACGTCTCAAACGAAACTATTTCAGACATCGCCGTTTTTGATCAAAATTCCGTCTCTCTCTGGACACATCTTGCTATTCGTGAAGACAGTTGGGACATTTACGGTTTTTCCAAAGAAGAAGATCTTGGTTTCTTTCAACTATTAATTTCAATATCCGGTATTGGTCCAAAAACAGCATTAGCGGTTTTAAACGCTTCGTCCGCTAAAAACTTGAAAACTGCCATCGCTTCTGGAGACACAGATTATCTGACCAAAATATCGGGTATTGGAAAAAAACTTGCAGAAAAAATCGTTTTTGAACTGAAGGATAAAATGGGGGCCAGCGATAAAGAAGCCGGCCTAGCAATAAAAGGAGACTCGGATGTTCTCAAGGCGCTAGTTTCTCTTGGTTACGGCGAAAGAGAAGCCCGAGAAGCGATAAAAAAATTGTCGAAAGACACCCAAGGAACAAGTGATCGTGTAAAAAACGCTCTGAAAATATTAAATTAAACCGCCCTTCTAAAGGGCGGTTTCCGTAGGTTTTTTTGTTTTACGGCACTCGAACAACTTGGTGAACAACAAAACTTCCGGAAGAATCGATCGGGGCGCAACTCGCAACACGGAATGTTCCCTGATCAAAAAAACACATCGGAACATCACCATACAAATCCCTAGACCCGGAACAGATCGATATCGTCCATTCGTCCGAATGTTCGCCCTTCTCCAAGAAAATCTTCAGCTCGATAAGCATTCTCTCTCTTAAAGTAAGACCGTTTAGTCCTTCAGATTGAGAAACTTTGGCCGATCGACCGCTTGAAACCTCATTCAAAAAACACCTGACGCCCGCTCGGTAAAAATCCCCGAAACCCGAAAAACCGCTCATTGAAGATTCCCCGAAAACCACTCTGTCCAAATCTAGCTCATATTTCTGACAAGGAAACAAACGGCAACATGCTCCGAATATTCTCTCGAGAGAAAGCCTCCGAGCAACAATCAGAAACTGCGCAAAACCATTCGGTTTTAGGAAAAAATTTTCCCCAAAGGTTGGCAATTCCAAACTGAAATGATCCCGATAAAACTTTCGCCAAAGAACGGAACCTTCAACTTCCCTGTTGATGAAATAATTCCGGAAACCAAAAGCCCAACCTGTTGACGAGCGATTGCGCCTGCCTGGTCCTCCGCAAATCCCAAAATTGGAGCGCAAGAACCTGTGGTTCGAACGATGATTGTCACCTTTCATTTTTTTCTATTCCCTTTCTTTTTTTATGCTATTTCTTTTTTGAATCTACATTAAAAAAAAATGTCCGTCAATATGTAAATAAATTGGAAATTGACGGATATTACTAGTTAATGGAGAAATTCTTGTTTTTGATTAAAAAAACTATTTCTAAAACCATAATTAATAAATATGTATAAACATCATTTCAAACTTCTAATAGATTTTATCATTTCATTTATTGGGTTAGTTGTTCTCTTTCCTGTTATCTTTGTAGTATATGTATTGT
>CAZFCM010000022.1:0-8771 GCA_964517725.1 uncultured Candidatus Saccharibacteria bacterium
TTTTTCAACCAGCTTATCATTATTTTCTGTCGGTTCTGGGAGCGCTTATTTACCGCTTCCCCTCAAGAAAAATAAAAGTGATCGGTGTAACCGGAACTAAAGGAAAAAGCTCTGTGGTGGAAATTCTCTCAGCTATACTGACAGAAGCCGGATTCAATACGGCATCTCAAAGCACTGTTCAATTCAAAATTGACAAAAAAACAACACCGAACCTTTTTAAAATGACAATGCCCGGTCGATTTTTTGTCCAAAAATTTATCCGAGACGCAGTTAAAGCCAAATGTCAGTATGTTGTTCTGGAAATGACCTCGGAAGGCGCGCGTTTTTTCCGGCATAAATTTATAAATCTTGATGCCCTGATTTTCACAAATCTTTCGCCAGAACATATCGAATCGCACGGTTCTTATCAGAAATACCGCGACGCCAAACTCTTATTGGCCAAGGCACTTTCTCGCTCTCCAAAAAATCCAAAATTTATAATTGCCAACGCTGATGATCCAGAATCAACCATGTTTTTCAAAAATTCCGGAGAAGCAAAACGCGTTCCCTTTTCCCTAAAAGACGGCTTGCCATTAAAATCAACCGCCAGTGGAGTTGAATTTCAATTTGGGAACCAAAAAATATCTTCTCCGCTAAGGGGTGAATTCAACATAAAAAACCTGCTTGCCGCAGCAAAATGCGCTGAGGCTTTTGGTCTATCTCCAGAAAAAATCTCATCCGCCATCGCAAAAATAAAAATAATACCGGGACGAGCAGAAATAATCCGCCGGGGAAAAATAGAAGTGGTGGTTGATTACGCCCACACACCGGAATCACTAAAAGCGATATACGAGACATTCCCCGGAAAAAATAAAATTTGCCTTCTAGGCAATACCGGTGGAGGACGAGATGTCTGGAAAAGACCCTTAATGGGAGAAATAGCCAACACTTACTGTGATCGAATCATACTCACCAATGAAGACCCGTATGACGAAAATCCAGAAAAAATAATCCGAGAGATGACCGTCTCGATAAATAAGGATAAGGTCGCAATAATAATGGATCGCCGAAAAGCAATCCATTTTGCCCTTAAAATAGCCAGAGAATTCGAAGGAGAAACTGTAGTAATCTTGACCGGAAAAGGCACCGACCCTTTTATTATGGAAGCCGATGGAAAAAAAACCGATTGGAGCGAATCAATGGTTGCCAGAGAAGAAATAGAAAAAGTTTTCGGGGCCAACCAGATTGAAAAACATGCCTGAATTGCCAGAAGTCCAAACAACTACAAATGGTATCAACCAGTTTGTCCGTAATTTGCGAATAACCGATGTCTGGTCTGATTATGATTCAAAGTTTCACGCTGGAAAACAAAATATTAAAAATCGAAATTTTTTTCTTGAATTCCGGAAAAAAATTTCCGGAAAAAAAATATTGAGGGCCAACCGGCGCGGAAAAAATATTCTGATAGAAATTGATGGCGGCTGGACAATTCTCGTTCATATGAAAATGACCGGACATTTCTTATACGGCAAATACAAAAAATTGACCGGACAGAAAACGAAACAAAAAAGCGCGAGCGAGTGGGTAGCGGTCGAACCTGGACCGCTGAGAGACGATCCTTTCAATCGATTTGTCCGCTTGGTCTTTTCTCTTTCAAACGGAAAACATCTAGTTCTTTCGGATCTCAGAAAATTCGCCAAAATTCTACTAATCGAAAAAGGAGAACCTATAGGCGACCTTGAAAATTTAGGGCCGGAGCCCCTTGATAAAAAATTTACAACCGAAGAATTCACCAAATGCCTAATGAAAAAAACTGGGAAAATAAAAAAAGTTCTTATGGACCAATCGGTGATCGCCGGAATAGGTAATATCTATTCGGACGAAATTCTCTGGCAAACCAGCGTCCACCCGCTATCTTTTACAACCAATCTGCCCCATAAAAAAATTGACCGGATGTACAAAGTTTTAAAAAAAATTTTACGCCGATCAATTGAAATAAGGGGCGATTCTGAGTCAGACTACCGCGACATCCTTGGCCGACCGGGAAATTTCCAAAAAGAAACCTCGGTCTACGGACAAAAAGGTAAAAAGTGTCGAAAAAAAGGCTGTCTGGGCGTCATAGAGAGAATAAAAATTTCCGGTCGATCAGCCCATTTTTGTCCAAAACACCAAATTCGATACTAGCTTTGTTTTTTCAGAAAAAAGCGTTAAGATCGTTTTGTGAGAATTAAAAATTTTTATTGGAAGTAACCAGAATAACCCACCCCCTTAGGGCAAAAATAGGGATAAACTTTATTAACAGAAGACCTTGCTTTCCGAATGTTTACGAATAAGACGAATAACGAGCTTTTTTGTATAATTAAACCATGTCTTCTTCTGATAACGCCGTAAAAGAATTTAAATGGTTTGTGATAATCCTCATAATAATCGGGGTGGTTTGGATTTCCTTTGGCGGATTGAAAAGCTTGACCAAAGAAGACCCCTATATTAAACCGGCCGAACCGCTCAACACGGGCAAAACTTACGGTCGAGGAAACTGGCTCAGTTTTTTGTTTCCTTGGTTAAATTACGGCACATCAACCGGTATGTTTGATAATCTTACTCCGGATTTTTCCTATGTTCCCTCTTTCCCAAACGATGTGGGTAGTGATCCAAACGGAGACGGAACAAATATTTACGGCGCCGATAAGGCTCCCGGACCGATTACTAAAGTTCCGGACAAAATTTCCATAGGCGGAGTTTCCTATTCAGGTTCCGAATCGGCCGAAAACGAATATGTCAGATTATCAGCGCCAAGTTCAAACAAAGGAAAGATTCTTCTGACCGGAATGCTTCTCAAGAGCCGAATGACCGGAAAACAACAAGATATTGGCGAGGGCGTCAATATTTACTATCCCAACACGATAAATTACAAGGAGCCGATCTTTCTTGGACCTGGCGAGACAGCTTATATCATTAGCCGACGTTCTCCGCTCGGCTATTCCTTCCGAATAAACAAATGTTTCGGATACCTAAACGCCGGAAATCAAAATTTCGTCGTTGATATAACAACTTATTGCCCGCATATCCTTGATTACCCTCTGCCAGCCAGACCAAACGCTTTTAACGATAAATGTCTTGATTTTTTAAATTCTATAGGCACTTGTCAAAGCAACTTCTATTATACCCAAGGTGTCGATCAAGCTTGTAAAAATTTTGTCATTGAGAGGGCCAATTACACCCGTTGTGTGACAGACTTTAAAAATGACGGAGATTTTCTGGAAAAAAGCTGGAGAATATATCTCGGCCGAGATGATTCTTTATGGAAATCTCGCCGGGAAATCGTAGATCTCATAGACCAAAATGGCCAGATAGTCGACACTTATACCTATTAAAATTGAAACCGGCTTCAGTTGAACTGAAAAAGTATGACGCCTGCAGCTACGCTTACATTCAAAGATTCTTTGCGTCCACGCATCGGAATTTCTATTATTTCGTCGCAAATTTTCAAAACTTCAACCGAAACTCCATCAACTTCCGAACCAAAAACAAACGCTGTGTCTCCGACTAAAGAATAATCTTTATAACTTAAAGTATTGGCCGCCTGTTCGACAGCCACCACTTTTATCCCTTTTTTTTTCAATTCTGAAACCGCATCTTCAGGTTTTTTGTATTGCTCGCAAGAAATAAAATCTTCGGCCCCCAAAGCCACTTTATGAAATTCCTTCCTTTTTCGTCCATGCCGATCATACGGAGAAGGCGTAACCCCGGCAATAAAAATTTTGCATACTCCAGCGCAATCCGCCGTTCTAAAAATTGAACCAACATTATGGACACTTCTTACATTGTCCAAAATGATATAAATCTTCGGTTTATTTTGGGTTTCGTTCATTTCTGTCAAGAAATTAGCTTAAAATCTTTTTGTTGATATAATAAACCCATGTTAGCCGTTTTTCCAACCCTTTTAACTTTTCAAATGGTTAGTCCGGTTATTCTTAGAATAGCTCTCGGCCTGATTTTTATAGATTTTGGCTGGGCAAAAATGAGGAGGCAAAGATCAGACAAGGTGGCTTTTTTCGATTCTATTGGCCTGCGCCCCGGACTTTATTTTGTTCTAGCTGTCGGTGCGGTTGAAATCCTGGCGGGTCTTTTTCTTCTCATCGGGCTTTTCACTCAAGTTGCCAGCCTTGTTTCATCAATAATTCTTGCTATTTCAATTTACCTAAAAAAAAGACATCCGGATAAATTTGAGAGCTCTTTGGGTTTTTTAAGTCTGGCCTTGATCGTTTCACTTTCGCTTATTTTTACCGGTCCGGGTTTTTTATCTTTTGATCTTCCTTTGTAGGAAAACATAGGGCCTCTCGCGAAAAAATATAACCGAACTAGACTTTTCTGCCTTTTTTCTGTTATATTTCTTCCACGAAGACCGCCCGTAGCTCAGTCGGTAGAGCAGCTCCCTTTTAAGGAGAGGGTCGAGGGTTCGATTCCCCCCGGGCGGATTACGTAACGAATTTAGTAACCCCGCCCGGAGCAAAACGCCTGCGCACTTTGTGTGGGGAATCGAAAGGCGAAGTTATGTTTTTCCAACAGAAAAACAAACGGGCCGGGGTCGCGACTTTTGCGAGCGACGGCGAGCAAAAAGTTGTGACCGTTAAAAACAAAAATTTATATTTCCAATATAAATTTTTCCAGAGCAATTTCTAGTTCCGAAACACCACGACGAGAATCGTGGTAAACAGAGAGCAATTTGCCGGAAAGCTGTCTGATTTCTTCCGCTTTCCAAAATTTCAACGCCCTTTTTGCTTTAGTCCAAACAAAAGGCTTAAGTCCGGCCTCGACCGGTGAATCGGTAAAAGCTACGATTCTCATCGTCTTTGCTTGCCAAAATAAAGTTCCGTGTATTTCTTCCGGAGAAAGACCTCGTTTTAGGGCTTGTCTGAAAAGAAGCCATAATTCTCTGCCTCTCCTTTCAATCAGGGCGTCCGCTAAGATAAAAGAATTGAAATCCTCTTTTTTCTCCAATTTTTCAAATTTTTGAACCTTACCGGCATATTTGCTAAAAATTTTTAAGAGCTCTGCTTTTACCTCTCTTTCCAAAAAAATAAAGACATTCTCCGAAGAGGCAATGTCGGAAATTTTTAAAGAAACAACCGACGCAAATTTATCATCGGCGCAAACACCGTCGGCAAAAACAATAAACTTCCTTTCAAAAAGACCCTGACTGCCACAAAGCTCTGTAAGCCGACCGGCATCGGCGCCAACCTCAGACAGATTGACCAATGTGGCATCGGGTTTCTTGCGGCGTAAAGCGTCAAGAACTTCCCGAGTCTTAGCTCTAGCTTTCTGCCAATCATTACCGTAAATCAAAATTAACATCTCTTTTAAAAACTATTGCCGAAAGTTAATTACAACTTATTCATCTCTCCCCAATTTGCTCCGACCGAAACATCAACGACTATTGGCACCCCTTTTGTTTTATCCAAATCAACTTGTTCCTCCATTAACTTTTTTACAACTAATGCGGTCTTTTCTACCAAACCTTCGTCCACCTCGTAAACCAATTCGTCGTGAACTTGTAAGACCAAGGATATCGCGTCGCCTAGTTTTTCTCTTAAAATCCATTTATCCACTCCGACCATGGCCAACTTTATTATATCGGCCTCCGTGCCTTGAATCGGCGCGTTTATCGCCATTCTCTCGGCGGCCGAGCGAATAAAAGGCAACTTTGAATTAAAACCTTCAAAATATCTACGCCGGCCAAAAAGAGTCTCCGTATATCCCCTCTTGGCTGTTTCCTTTTTTACCTTATCCAAATAATCGGCCAAACCGGAAAAATTCCTGAAATACTCTTTGTAAAATCTTTCTGCCTCTTTTCTGTCAGAACCAAGAGCATCTTTCAAGGCGTTAACACCCATGCCGTACATGACACCAAAATTTATAACTTTGGCCCTTCGACGCATTTCTTTATCAACAGCTTCAGGTAAAACACCGAAAACCGCCGAAGCGACCGATGTGTGAACATCCAATCCGGTCTTGAATATACTAATCAACCTCTCGTCACCAGACAAAAAAGCGGCAATTCTCAATTCTATCTGGGAATAATCAAAAGCGACCAGGACTTTGTTTCTTTCAGCCCTAAATGCCCGACGAATTTTCATGCCGAGTTCGGTATGATTAGGAATATTCTGCAAATTAGGCGACTCGGAAGCCATCCGGCCAGTTGTCGTCCCAGCCTGTAAAAATTTGGCCCTAAGCCGACCGTTTGAACCGACAAGTGGAATAAGGTTTTCTATATAAGTAGAAAGCAATTTCGCCAATTCCCTGTATTCAAGAATTAGAGAAATTATAGGGTGGGTCTCCCGAATTTTTTTTAGCTCCGATTCTTTAGTGGAAAGAGCGCCAGCTCCAGTCTTTTTCTGATTTTTCACTTTTAAACCAAGCTTGGAAAATAAAATTTCGCCGAGCTGTTTTGGAGAGTTGACATTAAACTCCAGCCCCGCTTCCTTCCAAATCTTTTTTTCCAAAATATCCGCGCGTTTTCGATACTCTTTCCCCACACCAGAAAGATATTCCGTGTCCACGGCTATGCCCTTTTTGTTCATTTTGTCCACAACATCAATTAACGGTTTTTCTATTTTTTCGTAAATGACAAAAAGTCCTTTTTTTTGGAGTTCTTGGCTGAGAAACTCTATCGCCTCTTTTAAGTTTTCTTTGCCGGTATTAGAAAAAATATCATTAATCTTTGGATTGGTAATCGAAGAATTTATGAGCCAAAGCATAATTCCCGCCTCGACTTCTTCCCGACCAATCGGCCCTTCAATAATTGCTTCGGTTTTTTTGTTTTGGACAAAACTGTCTTCGTCTGAAAAAGCAATGGCTTGTTTCAACCTTTCGGCCATGGTTCGAAACTCTAGCCGACTGAAAAAACTTTCGGCTATTTTTAGATCAACGGACTTTGCCCAAGTTTTTTCCGGTAAAGAAAAATGTATAGGCGCGTCACGTCTTATAGAAGCTAAAATTTTACTGAATTCGGCTTCCTCTTTGTTTTCCTTTAACAAAGCCACCACTCTCTCCTTTATGCCAGCTTTGATAAAAATTTCTCGGTCTTTCTCTAAGGTTTCGTAAATTTTTTCCAGAGAACCGAATTTTTGGATTAAAGTCGAGGCGGTTTTTTCGCCAATTCCCTTAATGCCAATTATATTATCGGACTGATCGCCACAAAGACCTTTGTAGTCCGGCAAAAGAGTCGGCGAAAAACCAAAACGTTTAACAACCGCATCTTCATCATAAATAACCGTGTCCTGAATTCCCCGCTTCAGAGTGTAAACCAAAACGTCCTTTCCAGAAACAAGCTGGAGTGTATCCATATCTCCAGAAGCGATTATGATTTCTGGCCGATCATCGGTTTTTTCTTTGCCTAAAATTTCCACTATCGTCCCTAAAATATCATCTGCTTCAAAACCTTCTTTATCGTAAATGGGAATAGCTAAAGCCGAAAGCAATTCGCGAGAAGTTTTTAATTGGGCTACCAGTTCTTCGTCGGCTTTTGCTCGGCCAGCTTTGTAGTCTTTGTAAACCTCGTGGCGATGGGTCGGCTTAGGCAAATCGTAGGTCGCTATTATCCAATTAGGTCGAAATTCATTTGCAATTTTGATTATCATCGCTGAAAGCCCATAAAGGGCGCCGGTCGGTTCGCCTTTTGAAGAGACAAAATCTGGCAGGGCGTGATAAGCTCGGTGAATTATGGCGTGAGCGTCAAGAAGAACAAGCTTTTTTTTGCTTGATTTTTCTTTAAATTCTCTTTTTATGAGAACGGTCATTGCCCTATTGTATATCCAGCTCGTTCAACCGAAAAGGCGTTAAAAAAGAAATCCTTCTTTTGTTTTTGTCGATAAACTCAAAATTTATCCGAATGGCGTCGGTTGAAACAGCTCCCGAAACTCTTTCCGGCCACTCCAAAACAATAATGTTTTTCGGGTTGGCCGTTATCTCGTTCCAGCCCAGTTTTTCTAAATCACCGAATTCTTTAAGTCGATAAGCGTCAAAATGATACAAGAAAAAGAAATCTTTTTTGTAAGATTTCTTTGATTCTAGCTCTGATTCATTCAAACAAAGTCTATCGCCTGATAAAAACCCTGTGGTTTTTGCCTTATGGACAAAAGAGTGTCTGGCTTTATTAATACTGTATTTTTTCATAATTACAAAAGTCGGACTGGTTATTCTGTCTCCAACACCAATCGCTTCGGAAAAAAACTGGGTAAAAGAGGTCTTGCCAGAGCCTAAATCCCCGGACAAGGCTATAACCCTAGCTTTGTCTGAAGAAAAAATTCCCCTCGCCAAATTCCGAGCAATCCTTTTTGTTTCAGCTAAATTTTTTGCTTCAAATACTTTCATTAAAATGTTAAATCTTTATATCAGAACTTGAAAAAAAATAAAGCTCGTTGCCCGCCAGATTAAGTTTCAAATCTAAAACTTAAAACTTGGTTATATAAATTTTGCAAAATTAAAGGGGGCAAAACTGCCCCCTTTTGTCTAATCTCCGACAAAAAACTATCGGGCTAAACCAGAGACAAAACTCCCCCCAGCGCCCAAAGACACCCCAGCGGAGTAGCTCCGCTCCCTAACCGTCCGAACAGGATGGCCGACTCTGAAAACTCCTACCGAACCCATTCCGCCCCCCGTCCAAAAACCACCAGCGTGGTAATTCTTGGAGGAAAAAAATGAACCGCCTGTCGTCATCCCGCCAGATAGATACGAACCTCCACCACCTCCACCATAGTACATACCAGTTGTATACATCCCAATAGAGGGAC
>CAZFCM010000023.1:0-8129 GCA_964517725.1 uncultured Candidatus Saccharibacteria bacterium
AATACGAGACAAAAGAAATTAATGGATTGTCCCATTTTTTAGAACATATGTGTTTTAAGGGGACGGTTAAGAGACCAAGAGCAATTGATATTTCAAACGAATTAGACGCTGTTGGCGCTCAGTACAACGCCTTTACCAGCAATGAGTATACCGGATATTACACCAAAGCCTCTGCCAAGCACGCTTCTTTGGTGGCGGAGATTGTCTCAGACATATATCTGAATTCAATTTTACCTGAATCAGAGATAGAAAAAGAGAAAGGCGTAATAATTGAGGAAATAAATATGTACAATGATTTACCTCAAAAAAAAGTTCAAGATGTTTTTATGGGTTTGCTTTATGGCGATCAGCCGGCTGGTTGGGATGTTGCTGGAACAAAAGAAAGTGTATCAAGGATGAAGAGGGAAGATTTCGTCGCTTACCGGGAAAAATTTTATACTGCTCCGGAGACGACCGTTGTAGTAGCCGGTTCATTTAAAGAAAGAGAGATGGCTAGCTTGATTGAAAATCAGTTTTCAAAAATTTCCAAAAAACCCGGCGGGGGGAAATTGAAGGTCACGGAATCACAGGATAATCCGTCTCTTGTTAGAGAAATAAAAAATACCGACCAAACTCATTTTGTTTTAGGCGTTAGAACATTTGATGTTTTTGATAAGAGAAATTCGATTTTAAAGGTTCTTACGGGAATTTTGGGAGGAGGAATGAGCTCCAGACTTTTTGAAAAAATGCGCAATGAATTAGGGATTTGTTATTATGTTTCCGCTTCGGCGGAGAGTTTCTCTGATCACGGGTTTCTTTCTGTTTCGGCTGGAGTCAAAAACGATCGATTGAAGGAGGCGATTAAAGCTATTTTAGTCGAATTCGGGAGGCTGAAGGATGTTTTGGTAAAAGAGAAAGAATTGTCCAAAACAAAAGAATATCTTGTGGGTAATATGCAACTCGGTCTCGAATCTTCGGATTCATTGGCTGATTTTTACGGTTTTCAGGAGGTAATGGGGAAGCCGATTCGTACTCCAGAAAAGGTGGCGGAAGACATAAATTCGGTTACTTCAGCGGAGATTAAAGCATTGGCTAGGGAGATTTTTAGTCCGGATAGGCTTAATTTAGCTATGATTGGCCCTGATGAAAAAAGCAATGATTTTTCAGTAGACATTTTAAAGATTTAGATAAAAACTTCACAAAGGCCGTTTTCAGGGCTATGATGTAAGGCAAATGGATCACAGTGACCGGAATTTTAACGTAACCATAACCGCCGGTACTATTTGGAAAGGGATCGTTATAATCCTTATAGTCTTTTTGCTTTTTGCGATAAAAGATTTAGTTTTGGTCGTTTTAACTTCGATTGTCTTGGCCTCAGCGATCGAGCCGGTAATAAATTGGATGAAAAAATACGGCATAAAGAGATTGCCGGCGGTTATCATTACCTATCTTTTTTTGAGTTTAGTTGTTTCTTCGATTTTGTATTTTTTCGTGCCTTCTTTCATAAGAGATACAGCCAATTTTCTTGGCGCGGTGCCGAAATATATTGACACGATCTCCCTTTGGGATCCAATAAACGCAGATTTTTCGGCGGAAAAGAAAACAGCTACGGCAATATCGGAGGGTTTAGTTCAAAGTACTAGAGCGGTGGAGAGCATATCAGAGACTTTTTCAATAAAGAAAGTTTTTGAGGATTTATCCCAGGCTTTCTCAAATGTCTCCGAAGGAGTTTTTAAGATTTTAAGCGTGATTTTCGGTGGCATTTTAAGCTTTATTTTAATAATCGTTCTTTCTTTTTATTTGGCGGTTCAGGAAAATGGAGTGGGTAATTTTCTTCAGGTTATTTTACCAAAAAAGTATGAAGACTATGCCTTAAGTTTATGGAGAAGAACGGAGCTTAAAATTGGTTATTGGATACAAGGTCAATTGCTTCTGGGGGTCTTGGTTGGCATTTTGGTTTATTTGGTGCTTTTAATATTTGGTGTTCAGAATGCTCTGTTTTTAGCTGTTATCGCGGCTACTTTTGAGATAATCCCTCTTTTTGGTCCGATTATGTCCGCGATTCCGGCAATCGCTGTTTCTTACGCTGAAGGTGGCATGGCAAAAGCTCTTATTATTGCAGGTTGTTATGTCATTATTCATCAGTTTGAAAACCACCTTTTCTATCCTTTGGTTGTAAAAAAAATAATCGGCGTTCCGCCGATTATAGTAATTTTGGCTTTGATCATCGGCGGAAAATTAGCCGGTTTTCTCGGTCTAATTTTGTCGGTGCCGGTGGCGGCAACTCTTATGGAATATTTCAATGATTTACAAAAGAGCAAGATGACAAAGGTTTAGGATTTTCAAAAAAAGCATGAGTGCCAATAAACGGGATAAAAAAACTTTTTACATCACCACTACGCTTCCTTATGTAAACGCTGAACCGCATATCGGTTTTGCCATGGAGGCGGTTCGGGCGGATGTGATTGCTCGCTGGAAACGACTGGAAGGTTATGAAGTTTTTTTTAACACTGGCACTGACGAACATGGCGCAAAAATTTTTGAGTCGGCAAAAAAAGCAGGGAAAGATACACAAATTTTTGTAGATGAAGCGTCGGAAAAATTTAAAGCGTTAACTTCTTTACTTAATCTTTCCGAACCAAATTTTATTCGCACCACTGACGCCCATCATATAAAAGCGACACAGGAATTTTGGCATATTTGCGATAAAAATGGCTACATATACAAAAAACCATATAAAATAAAATATTGTGTTGGGTGTGAATTGGAAAAAACCGATTCGGAATTGGAAAATGGCAGATGTCCGATTCATCCCAATCGTGATATTGAAGAAATAGAGGAAGAGAATTATTTTTTCAAATTTTCGGCATTCCAAAAACAGCTTTTGGATTTTTACGAAGAACATCCGGATTTTGTTTTGCCAGCCGAACGTTACAAAGAAATAAAAGTTTTTGTAGGACACGGTTTGCAGGATTTTTCCATTTCTCGAATCAAGGAAAAAATGCCATGGGGCATAGAGGTACCAGGAGATGCAAGCCAAGTTCTCTATGTTTGGTTTGATGCCCTGGTTAATTATATTTCTGCTATAGGTTGGCCAGAAGAAATGGAAAGTTTTAATAAGTGGCAAAAAGAAAGTGGCGGAATGGTTCAGTATTGTGGAAAAGACAATTTACGCCAACAATCGGCAATGTGGCAGGCAATGCTTATGGCCGCTGATTTACCGAATTCTAAACAAGTCGTGATTGATGGATTTATCACGGGCGAAGGCGGAGCGAAGATGTCAAAATCGTTAGGTAATGTTGTCAGTCCCTCGGAAATCGTCAAAGATTACGGCACAGACGCTTTGCGTTATTTTTTCTGTCGGGAACTTCATCCTTTTGAGGATTCGCCGTTTTCTATGGAAAGATTTAAGGAAACATACAATGCGAATTTGGCGAACGGGTTGGGGAATCTCGTCTCCAGAATAATGACTATGGCTATTTCAAGTGGCGTTAGTCTTGATCAAAATTTATCCAAAGACGGGAAGGTTTTTGCTGATTCGGAAAAGTTTTTTGTTGAATATAAGGCCGGCTTGGAGGAGTTTAATTTGCAAAAATCAACCAACGCAGTTTGGAATTTTATCGCTTTCTTAGATGGTTATATTCAGGCGGAGCAACCTTTCAAAAAGGTTAAAAATGACAGGGCTGGTTTGGAAAAGGACATGAAATTTCTTTTAACGCACTTATCTGTCCTTGGCGACATGCTTTTGCCTTTTTTGCCTGAGACTGCCTCGAAAATTCAAAAAGCTATTGCCGAAAATAAAAAACCGGATATTCTTTTCCCCCGTAGGGAATGAAATTGCAGACCACAAATACCCGTTGTTTAATTGAGGCCGCAAAACGGCTTGGTTTGCCGTATGAAATTTTTGATAAAAATGGAAACTTTTTGCGGTTTAGGGCTGGCGATAAAAATTTAGATTTCATCAATTATGCTACGCCGTTTAATATGAATAGCTTTTCGAAAATGACCAAGGATAAGGAGTTTACCTATTTTTTGGTTAGCAAAGCGGTATCAATGCCAAAAACTCTAGCTTTTATCGATCCCAACTATGATGAAGGCGGGGAAATTAAACCTGAGCCCAAGACGCTTGAAAGTATGACTGATGAAATTGTAAAAGAATTTTCTTTGCCGGTTGTGGTAAAACCAAACTCTTTGTCCGGCGGTAAGAATTATTTTCTATGCGAAAAAAAAGAAAATATTATTACGGCCCTGGAAAAAATTTTTTATAAAAACAAGAATTATGATTACTTGGCTCTAGCCCAAGAATATGTGATCCCCAAGGAGGAATACCGAGTTGTTGTTTTTAAGAATAAGGTAGAAATTGTTTACACACGCAAGGCGTATATTACTGATAAAAAAATAATTAATGAAATGGAGGATTTTATCAACCCCATTTTTCCTGTCCTGTCGATTGGTTTTGCTGGTCTGGATGTGATTGTCTCCAAAACTGGCGAAAAATATCTTTTGGAAATAAACTCAGAACCTGGTTTTTCTAATCTCGTAGCCAAGAGTGGTGATGAACCGTTGATTGAAATGTATTGCCGTATGTTAAGGAGCGCTCTTATATAACAAGTGAGAACTGAATTAATCAGAAAAAATCAAATACCTTATTTTTATTGTGGCAAAATATCCTGTTATATTGATAATCAAAAACAAAAGGAACAGATGTTATAATCTTTAATTATGAGCGTCAAAACTTACCCAAAATATTTTGACATTCACGGTCATCCAAATTTTGCGGCTTATGATGGCGACCGGAACGAAGTCATTAAGCGCGCTTTGGATGTGGGCGTTTGGATGAATATTGTCGGAACGCAAAAAGACACTTCTCGTCATGCGGTTGAATTAACAGAAAAATATCCGGAGGGTGTTTACGCGACAATCGGACTTCACCCAATCCATACTGATAAATCTTTTCACGATGAGGAGGAGTTGGGTGAGGGAGGTCGGGAATTTACTTCGCGTGGCGAAGAATTTGATTATGAATATTACAGAAACTTGGCCAAAAATCCGAAAGTTGTGGCGATAGGGGAATGCGGGTTGGATTTTTACAAACACGCCAATTCACCAATAGACACGAATCATACGAATGAAAAACAAGAGAAGGTTTTTAGAAAACAGATTGAGTTATCAATTGAGGTCAAAAAGCCACTGATGTTGCATTTAAGGAGCGGTTCCGGACTTTCGGCTTATAAAGAGGCTTTTAGAATAATTTCTGATTACGATTTAAATCTTACAGCTGGCAATTTGCACTTTTTTGCCGGCAATTTGGAAGAGGCCGAACCATTTTTGGAAAAAGGATTTTATTTTTCTTTCGGCGGGGTTTTAACTATTACTCGGGATTATGACGAAGTTTTGAGCAAATTGCCGATAGACAGAATTTTATCGGAAACGGATTGTCCTTATGTTGCGCCAACCCCTTATCGGGGCAAAAGAAACGAACCCGCTTATGTTGAAGAAGTTGTAAAAAAGATAGCGGATATAAAGAAAATGCACCTTGAAGAGGTGAAAAATATTCTTTTCAGGAATGCTCTGGAATTTTTCGGGTTAAAAGGTTCGGATTAAAAATTTTGACTTTTCCTCTGTTTTGGTGTTAGTCTTACAGGGCTCTCTTTCGGGGGCCATTATTAGAATTTTCCAAAAAAATGGAGGAAAAACAAAAAGGCGCTGAAACTGAAATCGATGACAGCTCGAGGGCTGTTTACGAGATCGGTTACCACATTGTCCCATCGGTGCCGGAGGACAAATTGGGGGAAGAGGTTTCCTCAATCAAAGATTTATTAGAAAAGCAAAAAGCAATTGTGATAAGCGAGGAGTTGCCCAAATTGCGGGCTTTGGCTTATGAAATGAGAAAAGAGTCGGCTGGCAAGTATCAAAAATACAATTCAGCCTATTTCGGTTGGATAAAGTTTGAGGTTGATCCGGCTGTTGCTCCCATAATTTCTGAGGCTTTTGCCAAAAACAGATCAATTTTGCGCCATCTCTTAATCAGAACTGTAAGGGAGAACACGCTTACTGTTCCTAGAATACCGTCTTACAAGAGGATTTCTTTGCCGGTTCCAGGAGAAGATCAGATTGAGGATTCTGTCAAGACAGAAGGAAAACAAGAAAAACCGGTTGTTTCTGAGGCGGAGCTTGATAAAGCAATAGATGCTGTTATTGCCGAATAGTGAATTTGTCCGGAGGACAAACATTTCATTTGAGTTATAATAATTTGGCGGATTTCCGCCATTAGAAGATAAGGGGAAAATATGTATTTAAACAAAGCGATATTATACGGAAACTTAACTCGTGACCCCGAACTTCGTTCTTTGCCTTCAGGGATACAAGTAGCTTCGTTTTCAGTGGCGACCAATAGAGTTTATAAAGATAAAAATGGAGCTAAACAAGAACAAACGGATTTTCACAATGTTGTAGTCTTTGGTAGGCAGGCCGAATTAGTAGCGCAGTATCTCAAAAAAGGTTCAAGCGCACTGATTGAGGGTCGAATTCAGACTCGAAGTTGGGATGACAAAGATGGCCAAAAAAAATATCGAACAGAAATAGTGGCCGATAGAATCCAATTTGGTCCGAGATCTGGTTTTGGAGGAGGACAAAGCGATTATTCTGAGAAAAACAAGCAGATTGGTAAGGAAAAAACTAAAGGAAAGGGAGATGATGAGGCCATTCAATATCCGGCTGAGGAGATAAATCCGGAAGATATCCCTTTCTAATCAAATGGTAAAGATGGTCTAAATTAATTTCCTAATATTTTTAAAAAAATAAAAAATGAAAAAACAGTGTTATTTCAAACAAAACAATATTAAGTATGTGGATTACAAGGATTTGGAGTTGTTGAAAAAATTCATTGGTCCGCAGGGCAACATTATGGCCAAGAAAAAAACAGGCATATCCTCGAAATTTCAGAGGAAATTAGCCTTGGCTGTAAAAAGAGCCAGATTTATGGGTCTTTTACCTTTTATAGCTAGATAAATTTTGTCGTTCGTTTTTCTTTAAAGAGTTTTGCACAAACTGTTTGCAGTCCAAGAAGATCACGGATATTATTAAGGTCTAGGAGGCTCATATTATGAAGACAGACGAAGATGATCGTTCGCTGGTTTTGGTTGACCGGAATTCATGGATTGATCAGGTTCGCGAAGATTACAGTCGGCATCCCGCTTTATTTGAGATTGTCGCTTTTTGCCTTATGTGTTTTAGAGACGATCACAAAGGTGTCAGTCCGAAAAAAGCGGAGCGGGTTTTGCTTAGGGCGCTTCAAATTTTCTCTAATTGAGCGCACATCTTTAGCAAAAAGCCCGGGAATTCCCGGGCTTTATTTTTTTTAGCCAGCGCGTTCGACATATTCACCAGTTTCAGTGTTCACCCTTATTATTTCTCCTTCATTTATGAACAAGGGGGCATTGATCACAGCGCCAGTTTCAAGTTTTACTTGTTTTGAACCTCCTTTGGCTGTGTCTCCTTTGACTGCGGGGGGTGCCTCTATTACTTTGAGATCAATTTTGATAGGGAGTTTTAATCCGAGAGATTTTTCTCCCCAGATCATTTGTTTGACTACGGTGTTTGGTTTCAAAAATTTTCCTCCGATGCCTACCTGTTCTTCGGTCATTTTGAATCTTTTGGCCGGATCTTTTGCTTCACAGAACCACCACTCTCCTCGATTGTTATAAAGGTATTTTATTTCCTTTTCATCTATATCGATTTCGTTTAATTTGTCTGATTGGTGGAAAGTAACCTCGGCCACTTTGCCGGTAATTAAATTTCTTAATTTCGTCTGATTGACCGGTTTTCTTTGTTGCATTCTAAAAACTCGTGAGTCCATGACTTCCCACGGTTCTCCTTCGTGTTCGATTAATTTATGAACAGTTGCCTCGTTGTAGTTTATTATAGACATCGAAATAAGGTGCTCTTTTTCAAGACTGGGCGATTGCGAATAAAAGATAGGGGAGAGTTTAGCTTAGGAATTTCAAAAAAGCAAATTTTACCTCTCAGCACCGGTATCAGCGACTATTTTTACGTTTATTTTTAAGTTTTTTACATCGACCTACTTATTATAAATATGCTATAGCGTAATTATAAGCAGTAAATAATAAGATTAAGATGTTGATTTACGA
>CAZFCM010000024.1:0-4430 GCA_964517725.1 uncultured Candidatus Saccharibacteria bacterium
AACGAGAGAATCTCCATCGTCGTTCGGCTTGTCGTGTTTCATTACCGCTTGGAGCACCATTTTTGATTGTTCTACATCTTGGATTCTTGCCAATTGAAGAAGGTTTGATAAGACTGAAGGCACATCTTCTCTTTTATGAAGTCGGTCGGTATTGTGGATTAATCCGCCAGCCGCAGCCAACCAACCGATCACTGTTTCGTCTATCATAAGACAATATTCAGCTGTCATAACAGCGTGCTCGAATGGGTGGTGGGGGCAGGGATTTTTTTGATGGTCTCTTTTGACCGCCTTGTACAGTTCGGGGTATATTTCCCAAGACCGTCTTCTTTTCAAGGTGCGTCTTTCTTTTTGGTTTCCAGTTTTAGGAAGCCGATTCCTTTAAATTTGTATTACATTTATTTAATTATGTCAAATTTGCAAATGCTATCTCGGGCCTTATTATATCCATGACCGCACCCTGAGGATGGGGTCTCTTTTTAAATAATGATTAAATTTTTAAAATACATAAATTCAATCCCTTTTCCTTTTACCATGAAGCACTATCAAGTTTTTGGTGATTCTTCGTGTCGGATGAGGGACGGAGCTCTTGATTCTTTGGAGTCTTGGGACGTGCTTAGGAAAGAACATCCCCATTTTTCTGTTTCTCAAAATCGGGAAGAGTGGCTGATGGCCAGTGAATCAAAAGTGAAAAAAGACGGTCAAGATGAATTGTTTCCAAAAAGGGCTGAACAAATAGTTGAAATATTGAAACGAGATAAGATAAGCAGAATTTTTTCCGTTGGTGTTGGCGGGGCCGGTCTTGAATATCAGATAAAAAAACGATTGCCCGGGATAAAATTAGTTTGTTCAGAATACTCCGATCTCAATGTTTCTGTCCTTCGAAAAGTTTTTCTGGAAA
Organism: uncultured Candidatus Saccharibacteria bacterium; assembly: GCA_964517725.1. Taxonomy (GTDB): domain Bacteria; phylum Patescibacteriota; class Minisyncoccia; order Phycocordibacterales; family 2-02-FULL-43-11; genus 2-02-FULL-43-11. The sequence goes on from CAZFCM010000024.1 coordinate 899, forward strand.
GCGACGAAGTAGTCAAGTTTGATGTTTTGAGAGATAGTTGGATGGAAGTAAATAAAAATTATTTAGGACCAAACAGCCTTTGCCTTATCTATCGGATTGATGCCAGTTTTAGCGATAAAGAGTGGTCTGAAATTTTTAGCAAAATTGCTCGAGCGGGAATTAGTCGGGTTCTCTTTATTCCAACCGGGGTTTTAACCGTCCTTTCCATTTGGAATAGAAAACGTCGCGAGTTGAAGTGGTTTTTTAAGCAGACGCCGGTCTTGTTTAGCGGTTTTATCAGAACAAAAAAACGCTTCCAAAGCTATTGGAATTCTTTTTACGACGAAGACGAGTTATCTTTATCAGGTTTAAGAGGTTTTCTTTTAAATTTAAAGAAATAAAATGAAAGTTGTTAAATTAAAGCCGTCCTTTGTGGATGAAAGAGGTTTTATTGTTGATCTTTTGATTCGGCCAGAAGTTGGTATAACTTTTGTTTCTACCAAAAAGGGTTTTATTCGAGGCAATCATTACCACAAGAAAACTATGCAATACGAATATGTCTTGAAGGGTTCTTTTCTTTATTTTTGTCGTAAATTTAACGGTGGCAAGACTAAAGAAGTGTTTTTGAAAGCTGGCGATTTAATACATATTACTCCTGGTGAGATTCACACATTTAAAGCTTTAAGTCATTCGGAAATTCTATCTTTCAATTTTGGACCGGCTAAAGGGAAAAATGCCCATCAGGACACTTTTAAAAGCGATAATCTTTTAGAAAAATGAGAATTCCTGTTTCTAGTCCTTGTCTCGGAAAAAGGGAACTTTCATTCGTTGCCCGGGCTTTGCGACGGGGCGAGATTTCTGGTTTTAGCGGTTCTTTTATAGGTGAATTTGAAAAAGTTTTTGCCGATTTTTGTGATGTTCGGCACGCAGTTGCGGTTTCAAGTGGTACCACAGCGCTTCATTTGGCTCTTGCCACTTTAGGTATAAAATCGGGAGATGAAGTTTTGGTTCAATCTTTTACCAATATGGCCACATTTTTTGCCGTTTTGTATCAAGGAGCAAAACCAATACCGATTGATTCCGAACCTCGGACTTTAAACATTGACTACCGACTTATTGAAAAGAAAATCACATCAAAAACGAAGGCTATAATTGTCGTTCATATTTATGGTCATCCGGTCGATATGGATCCCATAATGGAGATTGCCAGACGGCGAAAACTTTTTGTAATTGAAGATGCGGCTGAGGCTCATGGAGCTCTCTATAAAAATAGAAAAACAGGCAGTTTGGCGGATATAGGTTGTTTCAGTTTTTACGCCAATAAGATAGTAACGACCGGCGAGGGCGGAATGATTACTACCAACAATAGTCAATGGGCATCAAAGGCTTGTTCGCTGAAATCACTTGCTTTTGGCGATAAGGAAAAATTTATGCACAAAGATATCGGTTTCAATTATCGTTTGACAAATTTTGGAGCGGCTATTGGTTTAGCCCAGATGGCCGGTGTTCAAAAAGTTATAGATCGCAAAAGGAAGATAGCGGAATTTTACAAAAAGAAGCTTTCGATAGTGCCGGAAATAACCCTACCTGTCGAAGAGTCCTACGCTTATAATGTTTACTGGATGTTTAATATAATTCTTCGCGACAGATTGGCAGGCAAAAGGAATCGTCTCATGGCTGATTTGAAAAAAGCAGGTATAGATACCAGAGAAGATTTTATTCCTTTCAACTTGCAAGAGATTTTTTTGAAACAAGGTTTGGTCGAACCAGAATCTTGTCCGATAGCTAATAATGCCTCAAAAAACGGTCTTTATTTACCGAGTGGCCCCAATCTCTCAAAACAGGAATTGAATTATGTGTCAGATAATATTATTAGATTAACAAAAAACTACTTATGAAAATACTTATCGCCGGGACGACTGGGGAAAGCATGCCTCCACCTTACGGTGGGGTGCCAAAAGTATCTTTACGTTATGCCAGAACGTGGAGAAATATGGGTCATGAAGTTGGTCTGGTTTTTGTTTATCGGCCGGAGAATGCCGATGATTTAGGTGCCAGATCGGATTATTTTTTTGAATATAATCGAAAACCGACAAAGTTTTTAAAAATTTTAACAGCGGTAAAGTATTTTATAAAAAATCCGATTTTGTACATGTCTTTGTTGATAAGTTATTTTAAGATTTTTCCCCGTTTTTCAAGAGAGGCGATTATTTATTCCGGTTACGGGGTTTTTATGAACAATTTGTTCAAAATTTACAAGCCGGATGTTGTCTTGTTGGAAGGAGCTTTAGTCAAGGCTTTTATGGCTGGTAAGGTGGCAGAAAGGCTCGGGTTGCCGATTGCTTTGGATACTTATGCTGAAATCAGAGATCCTAATATGGGAGTGAATAAACATTTGGATGAAAATGGCAAAAACCGTTATTGGAATGGGTTCCTAAAAATTTTTGATATTGTTATAACTCTAACTAATTGTTCTGATGGAGCTCTAAAATATTTGCCGAGAGAAAAGGTTAAGGTATTTTTTGACACTTGTGATTTTGCGGTTTTCACTTCTGAGGTTAAGGAGACAAAAAAAGAAATAAGGAAAAAATTTAACTTGCCAGAGGATCGGTTATTGGTTGGAATGGTCGGAGCTTTTGAGTTCAGAAAAGGCCATGATTACCTTATAAAAGCGATTGCGGAAGCTAAAGACAAAGGCAGTCGAGCGGAAGCCGTTTTTTGTGGCGGTTCCGGAGATTATTCTAAATGGCAATTGGAAGCTGAAAAGAAGGGTGTTTCTGACAGAGTTCATTTTTTCAAAAATATTCCAGAAATAGATCTTGTAAAGCTTCATCGCGCGATTGATGTCTATTGTAATTTATCCAATACTCCTCGTTCTTGTGGTTTTGATCTTTCTTTGTTAGAAGCCATGGCTTCCGGTTTGCCTCTAATTGTTTATGATAATGGTCAATTGTCCGAATCGATCAGCGAAGGTAATGGTTTTGTTTATAAAATGAACGATGTTTCTGGAGTGGCTGATGCTGTATTGAAATACGAAAAGATGTCAGCCGAAGAAAGAAAAAAAATGGGAGAGGGCAGTACAAAGATAGCTAAAAAGGCCGATCTGAATTACACTTCGGTTGTAAAGGCCGACTGGTTTAAAGAAATAATAGAAAGAAATAAAAACAAATGAAGCGAGCTCTTATTACCGGTATAACGGGTCAAGACGGCGCCTATTTGGCCAAATTTTTAGTTGGGAAGGGATATAAAGTTTTTGGCGCTTATCGGCGTTCAAGCACAAGAAATTTTTGGCGGCTTTCTTATCTTGATGTAAAAAAGAATGTCGAATTTATCCCAATGGACCTGTTAGATCAAACTTCAATTATTGAGGCAATAAGGAAAAGTCAACCTGATGAAATTTATAATTTGGCGGCCCAAAGTTATGTCGGAGTGTCATTTGATGAAGCAATCGCGACTGGCGAGATTTCCGGTTTAGGCGTTACCAGAATGCTCGACTCAATTAGGATAGTTGATCCGAAAATTAAATTTTACCAAGCTTCGACTTCGGAAATGT
>CAZFCM010000024.1:4440-8067 GCA_964517725.1 uncultured Candidatus Saccharibacteria bacterium
CGCCCCAAAGCGAATCGACCCCTTTTATGCCGGCCAGTCCTTATGCCGCTGCTAAACTTTATGCTCATTGGATAGTCAAAAATTACCGGATTGGCTATGGTCTACACGCTTCTTCTGGTATTCTTTTCAACCATGAATCACCGATCAGAGGTATAGAATTTGTAAGTAAGAAAATTACGGACGGAGCGGTCAGGGTCAAGCTTGGTTTCATTACGGAAATGTATCTCGGCAACCTTGATGCCAGGCGAGACTGGGGTTTTGCTGGAGATTATGTGGAAGCTATGTGGCTTATGCTTCAACAGAAAAATTCCGATGATTATGTCATAGCGACTGGGGAATCTCACTCTGTTCGGGAATTTTGCGAGTTGGCTTTTGCTGAAGTCGGGCTTGATTACCGTAAGCATGTCAAATTAGATAAAAAGTTTTTTAGACCACACGATGTTGTTCATCTGAAAGGCGATGCGACCAAGGCAAAAAATATTCTCGGGTGGAAACCGAAAACTTCTTTCAAAGAACTTGTTGAGATGATGATTTCGGCTGATATGGAAAAATATCAAAATCCCGAAAAACAAAGCAAAGAATTTCTGAAAAACATCTAGACTGATGAATAAGAAATGAAAATTTTTTACATAGCCAATGTTCGTTTACCAACCGAAAGGGCTCACGGATTTCAAATAATGAAGATGTGTGAAGCTTTTTCTGAAAATGGAGCAGAGGTGGAACTTGTAATTCCAGATTTGAAAAATCCGGAGATTAAAGATGAAGCCTTTATTTATTATGATGTCGAGCCGACTTTCTCATTGAGGAGAATAAAAAGCAGTGATTTTTTAGGCAGAACTCTTTATTTTGGAAGGGTTTTGTTTTGGATTGACAGATTGATGTTTATGGTGAAGCTGTTGGTGACTCATTTACCGGCTGGATCTATAATATATACTCGCGATCCTATTTTTCTGACTTTGTTTTCCAAGAAAAAACATAAGTTTATTTTAGAACTTCACTCTATTCCTACTTTTCGTTGGTTTTGGTCTTTTGGAGCAAGACGCGCTTCAAGTATTTTTGTTCTGACTGATATTATGAAAAGGGAACTTATAGAAATTGGTTTTAAAAAAGACACTATTTTTATTTCCCCAGACGGCGTTACCCCCGAGGACTTTAATGTAAATATTTCAAAGGCAAAAGCCAGAGAAAAACTCGGTCTTCCCGTCGATAAAAAAATAATTTTGTATACCGGCCATCTTTATTCATGGAAAGGAGCGATGACCATTGCCGAAGCGGCCAAGGAATTCGGCGATGATTTTTTGTTTGTTTTTGTCGGAGGAGTTGATTTGGAACTCAGTCAATTTAAAAAGGATTATGGAGCGTTTTCGAATATAAAAATGGTGCCTTTTCAAAAGCATTCAGTAATCCCTAAATATCTCGCGGCTGCTGACATTTTAACTATTCCAAATAGCGGAAAAAGCAAGATTTCAACAAGTTACACTTCGCCGCTAAAGCTTTTTGAATATATGGCGTCAAATCGGCCGATTGTCGCTTCCGATTTGCCTTCGCTCCGAGAAATTTTAAACGAGGCGAATTGTTTTTTTGCAAAACCTGATGATTCAAAATCTTTTGCAGAGGAAATTAAAAAAGTGATTAACGATAAGGATATGGCAGAGAAAGTGGCGATAAACGCTTATGAGACAGTAAAAAAGTATACTTGGGATAATCGCGCTAAGAATATTTTAAATTCCTTAAGACAATGAAAAGAAAAGGCTTTATTATTTTAACTTTGGTCGTTTTAATTTTAACGTCTTTGCCGGCAGTTTTTACCGCTTTTGAGATACATCCAGGCAAGTTTTCTGTGCCGGTAGGGCCTTACGGAGAAGGCGATTATTATTATGATCGAATAAAGGAGATAAAAGACGGGCATCCCTTTATTGGCAATCCTTATTTTTTTGAACACCGAGAAGAAATTGCCCCAGCTTTCTTTTTGGCTGATTGGATAGCTGCTGTGCCGACGCTGGTTGGTTTACCACTTTTACCGGCGACGATGATCAATTTTTTCATTTGGTCTTTAATAACAACCCTGGTTATTTTTTTGATTTTCAAGAAGATTGGGATTTCGGATAATTGGTCTGTCTTCGGGTCAATTTTATGCTATGCCAGCGTATATGTTTTCATGATCCGGCCGGTTTCCATGCAGATTGTATTTCCATTCTTTTTTCTTTTTCTTTTGGCACTTTTTTATTGGCTTGATTCTCCAAGTGGCAAAAAGAATATTTTGTTTTTAAGCATTACTGCGGCGATATCCGCTTATCTTTATTCATACACTGCCCAGATAATTTTGATTCTGTATGTTGTTTTTGCCGTCTATTTTTGGTTTATAAAGGATCAAAATCGTCTAAGAGAGCTTGCTATTTCCGGAGGATATTTTGGTCTTATGATAATCCCTTTTGTTTTATTTACAGTCAGACAGATGAGCCACCCTTTTTATTTTGAGACAATGAAGCGGATAGGTTTAATGGATACTCATATTCCAATAGCCCTGTTCTTTATTTCCGGATTTTTTGTTGTTTCTGGAATTATCTGTTCTTTGATTTTTTGGTTTAATCGAAAAAAAGAAAGCAAGGTTCAAGGTGTCTTGCCCTTTTTCGCTCTTTTTGGTTTTGTTTTGATTGGTCTTTCCGGCAGTAATATCATTACCGGCAAAGAACTTGAAAATGCCCAGCATTTTGAAAGATACATGATACCTTGGCTTTTAATGACTACGATTATCTTGCTTTGGCTTGTTTTTAGAGAAAAAAAATGGCAAGACTTAAAAAAGTCGGCAAAAGTATTTTTTGTTTTATTTTTTTTAGTCGTGATTTTCGCCGATATCAGATATTTTTTTACTCATAGTCCAGTTTCATCTTTGAAAAGCAATCCAAAGGTTTTGGAGGATTGGAGGGACGCTCAGATGTTTAAGAAACCATTAGAATGGATTGATGACAAGGAAAAAGACCCGGTTGTCATTTGGACTGAACCGGTAAATCGGCTCAATTCATATGTAGCGATGCTTTCTAGGCATTATTCTCTTTTTAATATGGGTGGAATATTGCATATTGTCTCTGATGAAGAAAGTACGGAACGGTTTATGGTTGCTCATTATTTTGATTTAACCGAGGATATCCTGAAAAAAGACTTCAAAATTTATGCCGGGACTGGAAACGCTATTCACCCTTACATGACGCACAATCGTAAGACAAAAATATGTCGGGCTACTTTTGGCAGGTTTTGGGCGATTTGCGGGGAAGAGAAAGATGCGGTTTCTTTTACTGGCCAAGAATATTTTGAGCGTTTATACGAGAAATTTAATAATGAGATCAAGCCTGACATAGATAAATATCTCCTTAAATACAATGTCTCTTATGCATTAAGGGATAAAATTGCCGGAACTGATTTTCAGCCGGGGGAATTGGAAGGTTGGATTAAAGTTTATGATGATGGACGTTTTGAAATTTATCATTGGTTGTTTGCCCCCTCCTCTTTCTAATGGGATAATTCAGGTTAAATGAAAAACCCAATGGAAAACCCAAACGAATTCCTTATAGACTGGTTTTAGATTTGACGCTTGTTTAATCTTTTGATTAACTCTGCCTATGGTTTCTA
>CAZFCM010000025.1:0-3121 GCA_964517725.1 uncultured Candidatus Saccharibacteria bacterium
GAGATTTTATACGATATCTTTCGTTGATATGAAAAAAGCTCTTAAGGAACTTAAAAAGAAAATAAGCCATATAAAAAGACCGAGAAAGACCCCCGATAGGAATTGGCAGAGATTCGTCTCTAATTCAACGGTGGTTTTGATGGCTGGTGGGGAAAGTCTGCGTTTTTCTGAAGTTAGTCAAGGTTCGGCTGTAAACAAGAACGCTTTTCGTTTGCCGAACGGAGACAGTATGATAGAAATGACCATTAGAATGTACCGCGAAGCCGGTTTTCGCGATTTTACCGCCCTTCTTTATCACAACGCTCGTTCGATCGAGGATATTTTAAAAGACGGTTCATCACTCGGGGTTCGCATTCGCTATAGCTATGATCCGGATAAGCCAGTTGGAAAAGGTGGCGCTATAAAAAATGCAATTTTGAACGGCAGTATTCCCCGTCACCATTATTCTATTGTTCACAATCCGGACGATGTAATTTTCGATTTTCCCGGCAGTTTTACTAGACATATTGTCGAGGGACATATTCATGGCGAAGCGAGAAATGCTTTAGCTACGGTTGTGGTTGTTGAGGAGACTCCTTATAACTATACCGGTATGAAAATTATAGATAATGTTGTGAAGCAAATAGAAATGTATCCCTTGATACCAATACCTACCCATATTGGCGTCACTGTTTTATCGCCCGATTCCTACGATTATTTTGATAAATATTTTGACTTTCAAAAGAAAGCTGATTTTGAAAGCGTCCTTTTTCCGATTCTGGCGAAAAAAAACCAACTTGGGGCTGTCAGCATTCCTTCTGGTTGTTGGATTGCGGTTAATAATGCTAAATCTTACAAAGAACTTTTGAAAAAGTTAGATACTAGTAATTCGGCCAAAAAGTAGTTTCAACGCTTTATTGTGCTATAATTCGCTCGAGCCCTAAATGGGTTGTCTTATGTTGGAAGGATTTATAGTTGCTTATGGATATCCGGCTTTGGCTCTTGGCGCTATAGTCGAGGGTGAAGTAGCTTTGGTTATAGCCGGTTTTACGGCTTACCTAGGTTATTTAAATTTGCCTACCGCCATTGTGGTAAGTTTTATAGGCAGTTTACTTGCCGATCAAACTTATTTTTATATTGGTCGGAGAAAGGGTCGGCAATGGATGGAAAAAAATCCCAATTTCAAAAAAAGGGCGAGTTGGGTAATAGGTCTTTTTGAGAAATATGACACTTGGGTCCTTTTTCTTTTCCGTTTTGCCAGTGGATTTAGGGCCATAATTCCGATAACTTTGGGAACCAGTAGAGTTTCGGCAAAAAAGTTTGCAATATTCAATATAATAGGCGCAGCAATCTGGTCGACAGTTTTTACTTTGATTGGTTATTTTTCCGGCTCGGCCTTTTCGGCCATTTTGGAAGATATTAGAAAATATGAACTTGTAGTAGTACTTGCTTTTGTCGGTTTGGCGGTTGTCCTTTGGGTTTTTGTCGGCATAGAAAAGAAAAAGATATTGAACAATTTGCCATTAGTGGACAACAAAGATATGCTAATTTAATGTTTTAGCCATAAAATTTTAATGTGATGCGAAAAGTAATAAAATTTTTTGACAGACTTGAAGATCACGTGAGGGCAATCTTAAGCCATTTTCCGATGCTTTATGCCATTATTGGTGGAACAGCAATAGTTTTGTTTTGGCGGGGCATATGGGTTACGGCTGATCAGATAGAGACTTATTTCAGTTTATGGCCGGGCTGGCTTCTTTTGGCTAGTATATTGATAATGATGGCCACCGGTTTGTTTGTGTCATTTTTCATCGGGGATAGGATAATTCTTTCTGGTTTGAAGAAAGAGAAGAAATTAACGGAAAAGACCGAAGAAGAAGTCAGGCAAGAGGAAACCATTCTGATAAATATCTATCGTCGGCTGGAAAAAATGGAGAAAGATATTGAAGAAATAAAAGAAAAAGGGAAGTCTTAATTTTATGTTCTCTAATTCAAGATGTTCTTACTTTTTCAAGCGGAGAAAGTCGGTTTTAACTCACGATGGCAGTTTTCATCCTGACGATGTTTTTTCGGTTGCCGTTTTTCAAGGACTTTTTAAGAACAGACTCCGGATTATTCGTTCTAGAGAGAAGAAAGAAATAGCAAAGGCTGATATTGTCGTTGATGTTGGCGGTGTTTGTGATTTCGATAACGATCGATTTGATCATCATCAATTGGGTGGAGCGGGATCGAGAGAAAATGGCGTTCCCTATGCTTCTTTTGGACTTGTTTGGAAAAAGTACGGTCGGCAATTTTGTGGCTCTATCGAATTGGCCGATTATGCGGACAAGAAACTTGTCCAATTCATAGATTGTTTTGATAATGGACTTGGAAGTCTTCAAGCTGTTTTTGCAGACGTTTTACCTTTTACGATTTCTGATTTTATTATGAATTTTAACACCGACGTTATCGGTAATCGGGACGACAATTTTTTTAAAGCTGTTGCTGTTGCTGGAGAGATTTTATCTGGAGTTTTGAAGTCCGGGGAGCGTTTTTTTGTTGCGGAAAGAGCGGTTGGGAGTGTTTACAATTCAACAAAAGATAAAAGGATTATTGTCCTTGATGAAGAATACGATTGGTTTGAAACAATCAATCGTTTTAAAGAACCGTTGTTTGTAGTTGAGCCGGATGGAAACAAAAAAAATAATCATTGGAAAGTTAGGTGTGTTCGAGATGAACCGAACTGTTTCAAAAACAGAAAGAATCTCCCGGCTCTTTGGGCCGGTAAAAAGGATGCGGAATTGGTGAAAATTTCTGGAGTTCCGGACGCGATTTTTTGTCATAATGGGCTCTTTGTGGCTGTAGCGGGAAGTAAAGAGGGGGCTTTAAAATTAGCAGAAATCGCTGTTTTCAGTTAATATTTTTTTATGGCATTTGTCGACGAGATAGTTTTACATATGAAGGCTGGAAATGGTGGCCGGGGGGTTGTTCGCTGGCTTCACGAAAAATTCAAAGAGTACGGGGGTCCTTCCGGCGGAGATGGAGGCCGAGGAGGTGATGTTTATATTCGCGCGGTTCGCAACATAGCACTTTTGGCAAAATATCGACACAATAAGGAATTTTTTGCCGGGGACGGATATGAAGGAGGAGGTTTTGGCAAGCA
>CAZFCM010000025.1:3131-7860 GCA_964517725.1 uncultured Candidatus Saccharibacteria bacterium
AGGCCGGGATGAAGTGATAGATTTGCCGACCGGTTCGATTATAACCAATTTGCAGACTAAAAGGACTTACGAACTTTTAGAAGAAGGAAAAAAGATAAAGATTCTGGAGGGCGGGGCCGGAGGTAAAGGCAACAAACATTTTAAAAGTTCGTTTGACACTAAACCGAATAAAGCCACTCCGGGTAAAGCTGGTGACGAAGCAGATTTTTTAATAGAACTTGAGCTTATTGCCGATGCTGGTTTAATCGGTTTGCCGAATGCTGGAAAAACCAGCTTGCTGAATGAGCTTACCAATACAAAAGCTAGAGTGGCTGATTATCCTTTTACAACACTGGAGCCGAATCTGGGTGATTTTTACGGTCGTATTTTAGCTGACATACCCGGTCTTATAGAAGGAGCTTCAGAGGGGCGTGGTTTAGGCCATAAATTTTTAAAGCATATAAAAAGGACAAGACTCCTGATCCATTGCATATCCATTGAGGACGGAAATCCATTCGAGACTTATAAAGTTGTAAGGGAAGAATTAAAGACTTTCGATTCCTCGCTGACGGACAAGAAGGAAATAATCGTTTTGACAAAAACTGATTTAGCCGACAAAAAGATGTTAGATAAGGCTCAAAAAGCGTTGGCTAAATCAAAGAGACGGATTTTTAAGGTTTCGATTTTGGACGATAAAGCTATAAAAAAATTCACCGATTCGCTTTCAAAAATATTGGGTTAAATTTTAAAAACAACTATTTTTTGGAAATTTGCTCCAAAAATAGATAATTGATAGACTTCATGGAAATGAAGTATATCCCTACTATCGGACTTGAAATACATGCCGAACTGAAAACTCGGACTAAGATGTTTTGCGGTTGCAAAAATAATCCGGACGAGGGCGAATCAAATAAAAATATTTGTCCTATTTGTTTAGCTCATCCCGGCACTTTACCATTTATAAATAAAGAGGCGGTCAAGTCAGTTTTAAAAGTCGGGGTCGCTGTAGGGGGCGATTTGGCTGATTATACGGAGTTCGACAGAAAGAATTATTTTTATCCGGATATTCCAAAAGGTTTTCAAATTAGCCAGTATAAATATCCATTGGTTTCTGGCGGAGAACTTTGCGGAGTAAAGATAAAAAGAATTCATCTTGAGGAAGATACTGGCACTTCTATTCACGACAGGGGCGATTTTTCTTTAGTGGATTATAATCGCGCTGGAGTGCCTCTTATGGAGCTTGTGACAGAGCCGGTGATTCATGATTCAAAAACGGCTGGAAATTTTGCCAGGGAATTGCAACTTTTGCTTCGTAGCCTGACTGTTTCGGATGCCAATATGGAAAAGGGAGAGATGAGGGTGGAAGTAAACATATCTGTTTCTTCTGGAAAAAAACTCGGGACGAAAGTAGAGGTAAAAAATATAAATTCTTTTCGTTCGGCGGAACGGGCGATAGATTATGAAATTGCCAGACAGGTTTCGATTGTGGAATCCGGGGGGAGGGTGGTCCAAGAAACTCGTGGTTGGGACGAAGCCAAGCAGTCAACTTTTTCGCAGAGACAAAAAGAGGAATCCCACGACTATCGCTATTTTCCGGAACCGGATTTGCCAAAATTGTTTCTTTCTAAAATTCCATGGGCGAGTCGTAAGGAAATAGAAAAAGAGTTACCGGAATTACCGGCCGAGAAGAGAAAGAGATACGTCAAAAATTTTGGGATAAGAAATGAAGATGCGGAGATTTACGCAAGTTCGGAAGAGCTCGGTGCTTTTTTTGAAAAGGTATCAGAAATTGTATTAAATAAATCAGGCAAAGAGGCTGTAAGGATCGCTTCAAATTATATCGTCTCTGATGTTTCAGGTTTGGTAAAAATCGGAGGCGATTTGAATAAAATTTTGCCGGAAGAGTTTGGTAAAATTATAGCTTTTTTGCTAGCTGAAAAGTTGTCTTCGAGAGGGGTAAAAGACGTTTTATCAGTAATGATTGGGGAGGGTGGACGAGCGGAAGAAATAATTAAAAAATTAGGGGTATATCAGGTTGAAGATGAGATGGTTGTGGACCGGGCGATTGATAAGGTTTTGTCGGTAAATTCCAAGGTGGCCGACGATTACAAGAAAGGCAAATTAGCCGCCTTACAGTATCTTATAGGGCAAGTAATGAAAGAGATGAAGGGGGCAGGCAAGCCTTCAGTTGTAAGCCAATTACTAAAAAAAAGATTAGGGTAAGCTAGAATTTATAAAATTCTTTTGGCTGGTAAATTGGTTGTTTTTCTTAAAAAAAATCTGTGAAACAGGTTTTTTTATTTAAAAAAATTGGAAATATTAAAAACCCCGCTATCCGAGATGCCTTATTTTATAAGGGTTTCTCGGGTGTGAAACTATATAATAACACTATATTCAATTCGCCCATTCTTATATAACTCTTATAACAATGTTTTCCTATTTTTAAATTCATATTTAAGAGTTTAGTTTTTTAATCGGTATTGTAAATTTTCAAGAATTTCTTTAAAGAGCGGTAATTTTGTAAAAACGAGAGGGTTTTTTAATCAGGCTTAAAATTGACAATACAGAGGATTCTAGTGAAAAAGTTTAAAAATTGAACGATAGAAATAACACCCTCTCGTTTTCGTTTTTAAAGGAAATAGGGGTGCTTCTTTTGTCTTAGAAAGATCCGCTTGTTTAGTTTAAAGTGTTCGAACCCGGTTATTTTCAAACTCTAGCATCAAGAGTTTCTATTTCTTTCGAATTAAGGGCTTTTTCGGACTCATTCCTATGGTTGCTTCCTCGGTTTGTTATCCCGGGTGTTTTCAATTGAAAATTGTCGAAAATCACTCTTATTTTTTTTTATTCCAAAAAAGGGAATCTCGGTTAGCCGAGATAGCCTTAGTTATCCACAGTTTTTTGTGTATCTCGGATGGTTTAAAAAGGGTATAATTGTGTACAAGTATTGGGTACTAAAAGTTAATGTCGGCTGGCATTCAAATTCAAGAGAAAAAATATATTCCTTCGCGGAGCGCTTCCGCTTTTTCGGGCTACACAACCGACTATATTGGTCAGCTTTGTCGGGCCGGTAAACTTGAATGTAAAAGAGTTGGCCGGGTTTGGTTTGTTGAGGAATATTCTTTGGCTTCCCATTGCCACGAGAAAGGCAACCTTAAACCTTTCTCAAAGGTTTCCGAAGGTTCGGTTGATTTTGCCGAAGCGGAGCTTGGTGCAGTTAAACCCCTGAAAATAAAAACAGCCGAGGCCTCAAACTCTTTTGCTCAAGGATCCTCTTCTTTGGAAAAATCAAAGATTTTTTCTAAATCTGATTTTTCAAAAACAATTGAGAATAAAGTTCGGAGCGCAACAAATGTTTTCCCGGGAAAGTTCTCGGCCAAACTTAACAGGGCCAGACAGATATCCGGAGAAGTTTTTGCTGTAGCTGGAAAAGCTGTTTCGGCAAAAATGCTTTCTATGCCGACCCACGATTTTTGGCACAAAGTTGCAACAATGGTTGGAGCTATAGCTTTAGTTTTCGGTGTTTATAATCTTAAAGACACCAATATTGTTTACGCTGGCGTTCAAAAAATTTCTTCGATAGCACTATCAGCGGGAAAAGCATTTTCGGCGGTAGCTGATTTTGATTTAGAAAATGTCGGGGAGTTTTATTCGAAAACTGTCGAAAAAGCTGGACAAAAAGTCAGGCTGGCATCTATGACTGTTTCTATTGCTGCTGATGAATTCAAAAAGAACCCTGTTTCTTTTGCAAAAGAAACAGGCAAAACCTTAACTAATAGTTTCGGATGGGTTTCTGGCCGAGCGATCGAAGGAGTCGTTCACTTTGCTAACGCTTCACGAGACTTGGTGCTTAAATCTTCAACCTCGTTTACTTTATCAATTGCTCGTGAAGCCGGAGTGGTCAGTACCTCAGTCGCCAACTTGAAGGTTGATCCTGCTTTGTCGGCAAAGTATTTGGCTAAGGAGTTTAATCGGAAAGTTAATAATTGGATAAAAGGCCGTGGCGATTTCTTGGCTATGTTTTTTGGTCCGGATGTTCAGCCGGAGATAGTTTTAAAAGTTCCGCCGAAGAAAAAATCGGGCATAGTTTCTGCTTCGTCAAAGAGTGTTGCCGCCAACCAGATACCGCAATATGTTTTTGTCGATGGTCCTAGGACTCTTGTTCAAAATGTGACGGAGCAAGTGACCTATTCCGGAATTTCTCGGGGCGAGGTAGAGGCGATGATTTCCGCATTGAACAATTCGCTCAAGCAGGAAATTTATAAGTTAGCCGGTTCTACCAGTGGCAATACGGTTTACATAAACAATGTTTACAATGCTTTGGCCCAGACTAATCGGATTGATCAACTTCACCGAGTCAGTTTTTACAGCGGAACGATTGATTCTTCAGCAATCACAAATTCTTCTTTTTCCGGCACCTCTGTTTCTGCCGAGACGGGTTCTTTCTCGCAGAGTCTTTCTTCTGGAGGAACTTTTGTTGTCTTGGCAACTGCTGGGACCTCAACCATATCAAGTGATGTTAGTTTTGATGGGGGTACGCTTTATGTAGACTCAATCAACAATCGCGTTGGAATAGGCACATCTTCTCCTAGCGACACTCTTGCTGTCGATGGGGTTATTTATGTTTCTCAATCGGCTATTCCAGCAACGACAGAGAATCGACTTTACAACGATTCCGGAGATTTGTATTGGAACGGAACTTTAATAGGCGCTGCAGGTTCTAGCAGTTGGACAGTTTCTGGTGGAAACGTTT
>CAZFCM010000026.1:0-7724 GCA_964517725.1 uncultured Candidatus Saccharibacteria bacterium
TCTACGACCGGCCAGGGCTTTGCCTATTGTGAGAAAAGTGTTTCTACCCATGACAACGGCTCCGGCATTTTTGGTAATTTCCGCGAAATGTTTTTTATCCGCTTGACTGGTCCAAGCGGTTGACGGTTCTTTTTGATCTTTGGCTATAAAACCGTCGGCTGAAATGGCTACGATTATAAATACATTCATTTTTTTTCTTAAATTTTAACTCGTTAAATATAACACAAAGACAGATTTTTATTTGTACGGGAAGTTTTTCTTTATTGCCAATTTGTTTATAATTTTGTTGTTATTATTTTTCCTAATTTATGAGAAATAAAAAGACAATCTTGGCAAAAACAGAAAAAGAAGGAGTCTATCAAAGACCGTCTTGGGATGAATATTTTATCGGGATTATGCATGTGGTCGGGTCGCGTTCAACGTGCGATCGGGGTCGGAGCGGTTGTGTAATTGTCAAAAATAAGAGGATAATTTCAACAGGGTATGTAGGAGCTCCGGTAGGTTGCAAACATTGTGATGAAGTTGGCCATGAAATGCATACGGTGGTTAATGATGATGGATCTCAATCTAGGCATTGCATAAGAACTTCCCACGCGGAGCAAAATGCTATTGTCCAGGCGGCTCGTTTCGGTATCAGCACGGAAGGCTCAACTTTATATATGAAAATGACACCTTGTTATACTTGCGCCAAGATGATAATAAACGCCGGTATTGAAAGGGTTGTGGTGGAGACTGATTATCATGTCAGCAAAAGGACAAAAGAAATTTTTGAAGAAGCCGGGGTGAAATTTGAAATGCTTAGCAATAGTATGCAAACTTACTCTGACATGTAACATGAAAAAAATTATTGTTGGGTTGGTTGGAATAATTGCTAGTGGCAAAGACACCGTGGCAGATTATTTGGTTGATAAATATCAGGCCGAAAAAATAAGTTTTTCGGATCCTTTACGGGATGTTTTGAACAGATTATATTTGCCGATAGATCGAGCTCATATGTCGGGTTTATCTCAGATTTTGATTGACAAATTTGGCGGAGATTTACTCTCAAGAGTGATTGCTCGGGAGATAGAAAAGAGCGATAAAGTAATTTTTGTTTTGCCGAACATAAGACGTGAATCCGATTATTCCGCGCTGGAAAAATTTCCGGGATTTGTTTTGGTAGGCATAAAAACTGACCAAAAAATTTGTTATGAGCGACTAATTAAGAGAAATCAGAATTCTGATGATCAAACTAAAACTCGAGAACAATTTCAAAAGGATCTAGGGTTGTCTACTGAAGTTTTAATACCGCATTTGGTGGATAAGTCATCTTTCAAATTAGAAAACAATGGCTCTTTGGATGATTTATATAAACAAGCGGATCGTCTTATTGATTCACTAAGTAAAATCTGAGGCATCAATCTAAACAGCCATTTTTGCTTTGATCGGTGGGTGGTGTTTGTAGTTTTCTAGTTTCGCAATTTTATAAATATCTTCCGGTCCAGACATTTTTTTTACATCAATATCAGATAAATTTTTTATATCAGGATTTAACCATAAATTTGGCAAAGGGTAGGGCTTTCTTTTTAGTTGTTCTTTTACCGCGTCAAAATGATCGTGATAGATGTGAACATCACCAAGTGTTAGGATTAATTCATCAGCTTCAAGATTGGTAATTTGGGCGATTATTTCGAGCATAAGAGCGTAAGAGGCGATATTGAATGGAACACCTAAAAACATATCGCAACTTCTTTGAAACATATGGAGCGATAATTTACCGTTGTAAGGGTAAAATTGAAAAATCATATGGCATGGAGGTAGAGCCATCTCATCCAATTCACCAGGGTTCCAAGCCGTCACTATCAAGCGACGATTGCCGGGGTCGTTTTTAATTTTTTCTACGACGTCCGTTAATTGATCAACTGTTTGACCATTTGGTTTTCTCCAATTTCGCCACTGAACTCCGTATACTCTTCCCAAATCACCGTCGAATTTTGCTTTGGGTTTCCAATAAGGAGCTTCAGCGTTAGCTGTCCATATGTTGCAACCAAGTTTTTGAAGAATTTTATTATCATAATTACCTGACATAAACCAAAAAAGTTCAGCTGCAACGCTACGAAATGCCAGGTTTTTAGTGGTGGTTGCCGGAAAACCGTCACTCATCTTAAATCTTAGCTGTTTGGTAAAAAGGCCACGAGTTCGGCCGTTTCGACCTTCACGATCTACACCTTTTTTCATGATTTCTCTAAGCAAAGAATTATAGTTTTTCATGTTTTTATTTGAGGCAAAAGGAATATTTTACTTTTTCCACCAAAGGGATAAAAAGATTTAAAATTTATTATAACCTAATTTTTTAATATTTTAACTATACAGGATTATTTTACAGATGCTACAATATTTTTAATTGGTATTTGTAAAAATCTGAATTTGGCCAACTGTTTGATACAAGCTATATAAATCATCTTTATGAAGGACAAACAAATCGAAAAGCTTATAAAAGCGGAGGAAAAGAGACAAAAAAGAGTGATAAACCTGATTCCGTCTGAAAATTATGTTTCGAACGATGTTTTAAAAGCCCTTGGTTCGATTTTTGACAACAAGTATGCGGAAGGATATCCGGGGGCGCGTTATTATGGCGGTCAGGAAAATACTGATAAGTTGGAAACTTTGTGCCAAGATAGAGCTTTAAAAGTTTTTGGCCTTGATAAGAAAGATTGGCATGTAAATGTTCAACCGCTTTCCGGTGCGCCGGCCAATCTTGCGGTTTATCTTGCTCTTGCTCCTGTCGGCTCAAAAATTATGGGTTTGCCACTTTCTTCTGGTGGACATTTGTCTCATGGTCAGTCGGTTTCTATTACTGGAAAAATTTGGAAGCAGGTGCCGATTGAAATCAATCAGAAAACGGAGCTTATTGATTATGAAAAAATGAAGGAGGTGGCCGTCGGAGAGAGGCCGGCGATAATTGTTGTTGGTTTTACCGCTTATCCGAGAATTGTGGATTTCAAAAAATGTCGGGAAATTGCCGATATGACCGGCAGTTTTTTAATGGTTGATATGTCTCATTTTGCCGGACTGGTTGCTGGTGGCGCTTATTCTTCGCCGTTTGAATATGCTGATGTGGTGACAACTACAACTCACAAAACTTTAAGAGGTCCGCGAGGGGCTATGATCTTTGTTAAAAAAGACACTAGGGAGCTTTGGAAAAAAATAGACAAAGCGATTTTTCCCGGATTGCAGGGCGGTCCGCATATGAGCCAGATTGCGGGTTTAGCTGTTGCTTTGAAAGAGGCGAACTTTCCCATTTTCAGAAAATACGCTTCGCAAGTGATAAAAAACGCCAAGTCTTTGGCGAACGAACTTCAAAAATTAGGTTGGAGGATAATTTCCGGCGGTACAGATTCCCATTTGGTTTTGGTTGACACTTGGTTGGCAGGGCGGGGGATTTCCGGTAAAGAAGCGGAATCAAGATTGGAAAAAGCTGGTATTATCGTAAATAAAAACACGATTCCCGGCGAGACTCGTTCGCCGTTTGATCCATCAGGTATTAGAATTGGCAGTCCAGCCGAGACGACCAGAGGCAAAAAGGAGAAAGATTTTATCCAGATAGCCAGAAAGATAGATAAAGTTTTGAAGTCATAGCGATTTGATGCAAAAAAGGGATAAAAACAAACGCGGAAGGTTTGTGGTGATTGATGGGTGTGAAGGTGCTGGCAAAACTACGGTTATAAGAGAACTCGGGGCCAAATTTTCAAAGAATGGATTTGTTTTTACTCATGAACCTGGAGGAACAATCTTTGCTGAAAAAATAAGGGATTTGGTGTTGTCGGAAAAGTCAAAAAATATTTCACCAGGCGCAATGTTCGGTTTATTTTGGGCTGCTCGGTCCGAACATCTGGAAAAAAAAATAATTCCCGCTTTGAATGTTGGACGGTCGGTTTTGTGCGATCGTTTCGATTCTTCTACTTACGCTTATCAGATTTATGCTGAAAAAAATCCGGCATTGGAAAAATTGTTTTGGCAGACGAGGAGTTTCTATTTAAAGGACGGAATTCCTGACATGTACATTTTTCTTGATGTCCCGCCGGAAATTGGTCTTTTGAGAGTTGAAAATAGGAAGAATGGAAAGAATCATTTTGACGCCAGAAAATTGTCATTTCATCGGCTGGTTCGATCCGGGTTCAAAAGTTTTTTGAGGAAAGTTCCTCATAGAGAAATAGACGCCCGACAAAGTATTGACAAAGTGGTCAAAGATTGTTATAATTCAATATTGGATTTGACTGGTCGGAGTTGAGGTGTAGCATAAACCTCGTTTCGCCTAGACTCCTATCCTTCGTTGGAAAAGGCGGAACAAACCCGGGCGATATATGCTGTTGGCCAAGACCGACTAAGCACTATAGATCTCGGATAAAAATGACGGGCTTTGCCCGTCGGCGGATAAGGGTCGCCGATTGAGCGCCTCTCTCACGCCAAAAACATACCGCCGCGCGTTCCGAGTCAAATCGGCCGCGGCTTTTTTATTGTCGTCTTTAGATGTTAGAATAAATTTATGATTTTTGATGAAATAAAAAATATATTAACTGAAGTTTTAGACGAGCTCGGTTTTGCAAATGAAAATATTCGCCTTGAACATCCGGCTGATTTATCGAACGGCGATTACTCGACGAATGTTGCAATGGTTTTAGCTGGGAAAATTGGGAAGAAGCCAGTGGAAATAGCGGAAAAAATAATTGAAAAAGTTAAGAACAGAAATTTTTTTGGAAAGGTGGAAGTGGCCGGGTCGGGTTTTATAAATTTTTTTCTATCGTCGGAGTGTCTGGATAATTCTTTGAGAGAAATTCTCGAGAAGGGAGACGCCTTTGGAAGATATGATAAATATGGCGGTCGAACAGTACTTGTTGAATATACCGACCCGAACGCTTTTAAGGTTTTTCATATTGGTCATCTTATGAGTAATGCTATCGGCGAGGCGATTTCGAGGATTGTTGATTTTTCAAATGGTAAGGTAATTAGGATATGTTATCCTTCGGATATAGGGCTTCATATTGCCAAGGCGGTGTGGGGAATGGCAAAAAAGAAGGTCCAAATGCCTGCCGATGTCGATTCTCTATTTAAGAAGACGGATTTTCTAGGAGCTTGTTACGTTTTTGGCACGGAACAGTACGAAAAAAGCGATGAATCAAAGAAAGAAATTGACGAAATAAACAGGAATCTTTTTTCCGGAAATGCCGGCGTCTTTCGTGAATTATATGAAAAAGGGAAGATTTGGAGTTTGGAACACTTCGACGAAATTTATGTAAAATTGGGAACGAAATTTGACCGGTATATATACGAAAGCGAGGTTGGTGAAAAAGGCGCTCAGATTGTCAGGAGTTTCTTAGATAAGGGGATTTTCGAAAGGAGCGAAGGGGCGATTATTTTTCCAGGAGAAAAATATGGGCTTCATACAAGGGTTTTTATAAATTCTGTTGGTCTTCCCATATATGAGGCCAAGGAGATTGGACTCAATATTAAAAAATTTGAGCTTTATCCTGATGCGGTTGAATCTATAGTAATTACAGGCAACGAACAAAATGAATATTTCAAAGTTTTGATAAAGGCCCTCTTACTTATTGATGAAAAAATTGGAGAACGGACAAAACATTTCGGACACGGAATGTTGCGTTTTGCTGACGGAAAGATGTCGTCTCGGACGGGCAAGGTTATAGCCGGGGACTCTTTAATTTCCGATGTTGGCAAATTGATCGGAGAAAAAATAGCCGACAGGGATTTTGAAAAATCGGAAAAAGAAAAAATCATAAACGGTGTTTCTGTTGGCGCTATAAAATATTCTATTCTTCGACAGGCAACAGGCGCCAATATCGTATATGATTTTGGCCGATCGATTTCTTTTGACGGTGATTCCGGGCCATATCTCCAATATTCTTACGCTAGAGCAATATCTGTTATTAGGAAAGCGGGTGGAAAAATCGGGAATTTTGATTTTGGGAAAGAAAACGATTTTGATCTGGAGACAAAAAATTTGCAGAGAGTGTTAAGCAGATTTCCAGAAATTGTCAGACGTTCAGCAAATGAGTACGAGCCACATTATATAACGACTTATTTGACGGAATTAGCCGGTCTTTTCAATAGTTTTTACGCAAAAAATCCGATTTTGGGATCGGGAGTTAAAGCCGATCGCCGTTTAGCTTTGACCAGATCTTTTTCTATCGTGATGAAAAACGGGCTTAATATTTTGGCAATCCCTGTTTTGGAGCGGATGTGATACGATATTTGGGATGTCTGGATCGGAAAAAAATGAAAATACGCCTATTTTGCCAGTCAAATCCAGGATTGCTGAGAGGGAGGAAGAAATTTTGAAATTTTGGCGGAAGGAGAGAATTTTTGAAAAAACTCTTGAAAAAAAGAGGAGTTTTTTGGATTGGTTTTTAGGCGATAAGAAAGAGTTTATTTTTTACGATGGTCCTCCGTTTGCCACCGGCTTACCCCATTATGGCCACATTTTAGTTAGCGCCATAAAAGATGTTATTCCGAGATATAAGACGATGAGGGGATTTACAGTACCTAGACGTTGGGGTTGGGATTGCCATGGTTTGCCGATAGAAAATATTGTTGAAAAAGATCTAAAAATTTCAGGCCGGAGGCAGATCGAAAATTACGGGGTAGATAAATTCAACGAATATGCGAGGAGCAAGGTTTTGACATATGTGGGGGAATGGAAGAAAACGATTGAAAGAATGGGCCGGTGGGTTGATTTTGACGGCTCTTACAAGACAATGGACAATTCTTATATTGAGTCTGTCTGGTGGGCTTTGGCTATGGCCAACAAAAAAGGGCTTATATACGAAGGGACTAGGGTTTTGCCATATTGTCCTCGGTGCGAAACACCAATAGCCAATTCTGAAATTGCGATGGATAACAGTTACAAAGACATATCTGATATTTCTGTTTTTGTTAAATTTGCGATAAAAGGAGAGAAGAATAAATATTTTCTGGCCTGGACGACAACGCCGTGGACATTGCCAGGTAATTTTGCCTTGGCGGTTAATCCGGATGCGGAATATTCGGTTATTGAAGTTTTGGGAGAAAATGGAAA
Organism: uncultured Candidatus Saccharibacteria bacterium; assembly: GCA_964517725.1. GTDB lineage: Bacteria > Patescibacteriota > Minisyncoccia > Phycocordibacterales > 2-02-FULL-43-11 > 2-02-FULL-43-11. The sequence goes on from CAZFCM010000026.1 coordinate 7,073, forward strand.
AGAGAGTCTGATAGTCGCTAAAGAGCGCCTCTTGGTAATCAAGGCAGAATATCGGATTATCACTTCTGTTTCCGGCAAAGATTTGGTCGGTCAGTCCTATGAGCCGATTTTCGGGTATTTTACTGGTCGGGATTTTCCGGGAAAGGAAAAAGCTTGGAAAGTTTATTCTGGCAAGTTTGTTACGATGACCGACGGTACCGGTATTGTCCATATTGCTCCAGGATATGGTGAAGACGATATGAATTTGGCTAAAAAAGAAGGAATACCTTTTATCCACCACGTTGGACCGGATGGAAAATTTACCCCGGATGTGTCGGATTTTACCGGTCGGGATGTTAAACCGAAAGAAAATCATCAATCGGCGGACATTGAAGTTTTGAAAAATTTAGCTAGCCGGGGAAAACTTTTTGCAAAAGAAAAATTGATTCATTCTTACCCGCATTGTTATCGATGCGAAACACCTTTATTTTATTACGCCATACCGGCTTGGTTTTTTAAGACACAAGGCCTGAAGAAAAAACTTTTAAGTTTGAACGGTAAAATAAATTGGATACCCGAGCATTTGAAGCACGGCCGTTTTGAGAAGGGTTTGGAGGGTGCGCCGGATTGGAATATTTCTCGGAATCGTTTCTGGGCTTCGCCGTTGCCTTTC
>CAZFCM010000027.1:0-7537 GCA_964517725.1 uncultured Candidatus Saccharibacteria bacterium
CTGATATAAAATCGGAATTAGAGGAAATAGCCGAAAAATATGGCGATGAGAGAAGGACTAGAATAGTTAAATCAAACGCAAAAGAGTTTAAGGAAGAGGATTTAATACCGGACGAAGAAAGTGTTTTAGTTTTAACCAAGGGTGGTTATATAAAGAGGACAAATCCGGATGAATATCGCCGACAAAAGCGTGGCGGGGTCGGAGTCGTCGATTTGGATACGAAAGAAGAGGATTTTGTGACCAAGCTTGTCTCGGCTAATACTCACAGTGATCTTTTGTTTTTCACTGACAGGGGTAAGGTTTATCAGATAAAAATGTACGAGATACCTGAAGGCAGAAGGGCAACGAAAGGCAAGTCAATTGCGAATTTTTTGTCGGTGGAAACAAATGAAAAAGTGACATCTATTTTGCCTATGCCGAAAGAAACAAAACAAGCCGACCTATCGCTTGTTATGTTCACCAAAAGTGGAATAGGGAAGAAAGTTTCAGCCAAAAGTTTCCACGATGTTCGTCGTTCTGGACTTATAGCCGTTAAACTTCGTCCGGGCGACGAATTGGTTTCCGTGTCTTTTGCTGAGAAAGGCGATGAATGTGTTTTGGTCACTGAAAAAGGACAATCAATAAGATTTAAGGAGTCCGATTTGAGAGAAATGGGTCGCGCGGCGTCCGGGGTGAATGCGATGAGACTCTCCAAAGGCGATTTCATAGTTGGCGCTGAAACTGTCGGCAAAGACGCCAAAGGGGCTTCTTTGTTGGTAATTATGGAAAAAGGTTACGGAAAAAAGACAAAACTTTCTCAATATAAGATTCAAAAACGCTCGGGTAGCGGGATAAAGACGGCGGAAGTTACGGTTAAAACCGGCCCTCTCATAGCTTCAAAAATCGTAACGTCGGAAGAAACTGAGGAAATAGTGGCTATTTCGAAGAAGAGCCAAGTTATAAGAGTTTCAGTGGGCGAGATTCCTGAAATTGGCCGGCAAACTCAAGGTGTCAGAATAATGAAGCTAAGAGATGGCGACGGCATTGCTTCTCTAACCTGTCTCTGATTTTTCTTTTTGGGGATTTTTCATCGGTTCGTGCTATAATGGCGATGAAGCTTTTAAGTTTTTGCGGATTATTTCGCCTTAAAAGTGGATTGTGATTTTGGAAAAATGGTTTTTTCCGACCCCGAAAAAAATATTGAACAATTTGATCTCCAATCGGGCGCGAAAGTAGCAGACTTGGGCGCTGGCGCCGGTTTTTATTCTTTTGCCGCCGCTCGAGCGGTTGGCGGGACGGGAAGAGTATACGCGATTGAAGTTCAGAAAGAGCTTTTAGAGCGGATAAGAAGCGAAGCTGTTCGTCGTGGTTTGGGTAATATTGAAGCTGTTTGGGGAAACATAGAAGAATTGGAGGGAACAAAGTTGAAAGACGATTCAGTCGACGCTGTGATAGTAGCCAATGTTTTGTTTCAGATTGAGAAGAAGAAAGACTTTGCGGACGAAATCAGGCGAATTCTTAAACCCAGAGGAAAAATTTTACTGGTTGATTGGCAGGATTCATACGGCGGTATCGGGCCAGATTCGGGCAGTGTTGTCGATCGGGCGGTTGCCAAAAATATTTTTGAGGGAAGTGGATTTTCATTGGAGCGAGAAATTCGGGCCGGCAGTCATCATTGGGGACTTGTTATGCGAAAAATTTAAGTTTTTTTGGTTGCGATGTTTTGTTCATTAGCTTGCCGTTGGTATAGTGCGAATGGTAAAATTCATTCAAATTAGGATAATCGATTTTAAATGAAATCTTCCCCATTTCAGATAATCTTAATAGCAGTTTTCAGTTTTTTTATAGTAGTGGCACTTATTGCCCTTTATTTTACAAAATCTTCCGGTAAAGAAGAAAAAGAAGCCGTGGAAGTTTCGCTTTGGGGAACCCTGTCTTCGTATCAAGTCGAAGCTCTTTCAGCTGGCGCTGGTCTGGAGAAATCCGGGATTAAAATTGTTTATCAGGAGATAAAATCCGACAATTTTGACGAGGTTCTAATAGAAGCTTTGGCTTCTGGCACTGGTCCGGATGCCATATTGATTTCGACTGATCGTTTGTTGAGATATCAGGATAAAATCTATCCTTTTTCATATGAATCGATAACCGAAAGAAATTTCAAAGATACTTATGTTTCGGCGACCGAGCTTTTTATGTCGCCTTGGGGTTACCTCGGCATTCCTCTGGCTATTGATCCTCTTGTTATGTATTGGAATCGAGATATTTTTTCAAACGCGGGTATGGTTTACCCGCCGAAAGTTTGGAACGATTTTTTGCGTTTAGCTGAAACTTTGACTGAAAAAGGGGATAACCAATCATCAATAAAGCGAAGCGCGGTGGCGCTTGGTGAGTTTGGCAATGTGGACAATGCCAAAGAAATTATATCGGCTATGGCTCTTCAAGCCGGAACGCCTCTGGTTAAACGTTCCGCCGAGGGCGCTCTTTTTACTGATTTTGGTGATGGGACGGCTTTTTCCGGTGTGATTGATTTTTACACCGAATTCGCCAATCCGGTTAAACCAGATTACACGTGGAACAGATCTCTGCCTAATTCACAAGCCATGTTTGTCAGAGGGGACTTGGGAATTTATTTTGGTTTTGGAAGCGAGTTTGGCGATATAAAGAGAAAAAATCCCAATCTTGATTTTGACATAGCTTATTTCCCTCAGCCGAAAAATGCCAAGACTAATATAACCTTCGGCCGAATTTACGGAATTTCTATCCTTAAGTGGAGTGCAAATAAAGAAATTGCTTCAGTTATGGCTGGCCTTTTGGGCGGAAAAGGAGCGGGTGAGGCTTGGATAGCGATTTCCGGGTTGCCTTCGGCTAGAAGAGATATGGTTTCAGCCGGACCGAAGGATGCTTTTAGCACGATAATTTTTAATTCCGCGCTTTGGGCAAGAAGTTGGCTGGATCCGGATGCTAAAAAAACAAAAACGCTTTTCGGCGACATGATAGATTCCATAACTTCCGGTTGGATGACCACTGGTCAGGCGATTGGCGTGTTTAAGTCCAAACTCGGCCTCTTGATTGGCAGGTAGTGGGCGGATTTAATTAGCCTCGGTATATTTTTTGAAAAAAATAAAAAAATGAAAATCTCGGAAAAATTTCTGATAATTATGGCAGTTGTGCTGGTTTTGATTGGGCCGATTTTTGTTTCGGCTCAATCTATTGTGCCTTGCGGTCAGGATAAAAACTCTGATGGCCTAATAGGTCCTTCAGAAGAATGCACGTTTAATCATTTCGTTGTAATGATAGGGAATGTGGTAAACGGCACTCTTTTAGTGATAAGTGTTTGGGCGGCCATATCTTTTATGTATGCCGGCTACGCTTATCTGACTTCCGGCGGAAGTCAGGAAAAAGTTAGTTATGCCAAAAGTTTGTTCAAAAAGGTTTTGATAGGATATATTCTAATTTTATCGGCTTGGGCTATCGTCAAGACTTTGGAAAAGGCGTTTTATTCGGAAGATCCAAACGCCAAACCGGATTCTTATTTGACGGAAGGAGTGCCGGTAGATTCTAGTGTCATTAATCAGAGAGAAAAGAATCCGACAGCAGAAACAAAAGCAAAGGCGGGCGAAGCTACTATTTGGGCACCCGATCCAGGCCAATAATTTATTATTTTTTAATGAAAATGAAGAAAAATTTTTTTAAGAACGAGAATTTGAAAATCTTCACATTTTTTTTGGCCACCATTCTTCTGGTTGGGACTTTTTTTGGCCCCGTTCTTGTTTTTGGCGATGCAATTACACCTTGTGATCCGAACAGAGAACTTTGCAATCCGATAAGGTTTAACAATATTTTTGATTTGTTCAAAGAAGTTTTACGTATAGCGGCTGAGATCGGTACTGTGTTCGTAGTTGTCGGCTTTGTTTATTCCGGTTTCTTATTTGTTAAGGCGCAGGGGAATCAAGAGGAACTTAGCAAAGCCAAGCGATCACTTACTTACACAGTTATTGGCGCGGCGATAGTTCTTGGGGCGTGGGCTTTTTCGGTGGCGATATCGGAAACAATAAAAGGTATAACCAATACCGCTCGATAATTATTAAATTAATTCAAGATTATTCAAAAAAATGTTTTTTAGCGGAAGAAAAAAATATGGCGGGGGATTGATGCTGGTTTTGGTTGTGATCAGCTTTTCCCTTTTTTCTCCGTCCATAGTTTTTGGGGACATAACTCCGCCAGAATATAACGAAAACGGACAATATTCTGGTTTTCCCGCGGTTGACGAAGATAGCGCTGATTTTCAACAATTACCAAGCGGTTCTTTTAAAAATTTGATAGCTCGGGCGACAGTGTGGTTGGGTTATTTGGTTTTTCTTGTTGTTGCTTTGGCTTTCTTATTCTTTCTTATTGGGGTACTAAAGTATATTAACGGCGGAGGAGATGAAGAAAAAAGAAGAGAAGCCAGAAATTTGATCGTTTATGGAATAATCGGCTTGTTTATTATTGTTTCTATATGGAGTTTGGTCTATTTTCTTGGTTCGGCAATTGGCATAAGACCGGGTGGAATAGTTGATCTACCAGCTATGCCCGGTAATATTTCTGGACAGGATGTGATTGACCAAGCTCCTGTCTCTGATATAGAAAAACTTTTAGTAAAAGCTGGCGAGCTCATCAATATCCTGGTTTATTTCGTTTTAGGGGTTTCTTTTTTAGTTCTGATATGGGGTATTGCTCGTTATGTTGCCGGCGGAGCAGATGAAGAAAAAAAGACAGAAGCGAGAAGATTGGTTGTCTACGGTATAGTCGGTTTATTTGTAATGGTTTCAGTTTGGGCGATAGTTTATTTTGTTGGTTCAGCTATAGGCATTTCTCCTGGTGGAGGTATGAGGGTTCCACAAATTGATTCACCTATAGAAATTTTGAAAGGCACTGACGGAAAAAGTGGTCCGGTTACAATAACTGGTAGTGCTATGACAACTTGTTCGGACGCAATTTGGCCGAATGTCAAGTCTTTCAAATCTTTGATCTGTTTGGTTTTGAGGCTTATCAGGCCAATACCGCCCATTCTTATGGCTTTGGCAATGTTATTTTTCTTTATCGGGGTTGGAAAGTACATGAATTCTGGAGATGATGCTGAAAGATTGAGAAGTGGCAAAAATACCATAATTTTTGGAATTTTAGGGATGATAGTAATATCTTTACTTTGGGGACTGGTGTTTTTTGTCCAAAAAGAATTAGGTTTGTAATTTTTTTGTTGTCCACAACTGTTTATCATTGGAATATGGCCGTGATACAATGTTCTTATTAAACCTTTGCAAAGGTCGCTAAAACAAGGGTAATTATAAGCTTATATTTATTTATAAATGAAAAAGTTAATAAAAGCCTCAACTATTCTGGCCCTGATGTCGCCTTTCATGGCTTTAGGTCAGACGCAGCCGGCTAGACCGATATCGGATCAAGACATAAGTTGGAATCCTTCAGGTGGATCAGACAGTTTCACTCTTTTCTTGCAGAAAGTGAGCAGATGGATAACTTATCTGGTGGTCATCGTGATAGCTCTTGCAATGTTGGCTTTTCTATGGGGCATAATCCAATACATCACAGCTGGGGCCGATGAAGAAAAGAGGGCTGGCGCTAGGAATTACATACTTTACGGCATAATTGGTTTGTTTGTGATGGTTTCTGTTTGGGGATTGGTATATTGGCTCGGCGGTGTTTTGGGGATAAAACCTGGAGGAGGTCTGTCACCTATTAATATGCCTGGCGTGCCGGGAATAGGTTCGTAGTCAATTATTTTGTCGTAGGAGATTTTCTTTGAAGAGTCATGACCGGATTGTCGGAAATAATCAGTCGGATAAATACCGCGATCATAAACCCGTTTATATTTCTTTTACTCGCAATCGCCTTTGTCATATTTCTTTGGGGTTTAGTTTCTTACATCAGAAATGTGGACAATGCTGAAGAACGGGCAACGGGTCTGAGACATATGATTTGGGGGGTGGTCGGGTTGGTCATAATGCTATCTTTCAAGGGGATAATCGCAATAATCAAGAATTTGTTGGGAGTTTAGAGAATCTCCACGCAGAATTGGCAAGAGGAAACAGAGATTTTTTCAAAAAAGAGGCGCGCGATTGCAATCGCGCGCCTTTTGCGTGTCGCCTCTCGAAAACCTGAGGCGATGCCAAAAGAACCAAACAAAGAAACTTACTTGGGTCTTATCGAAGCCATAACCACGATATTTGTCGTGGCCAGGTTGTTCATGTACCGGTAAGCTTCTCCGAAACTCATAACCCAGATTTTGCCCGGGTTATCGACGAAAGGAGGGTAATCTATCGGGGTGACGGATCGCCCTATGATTTTCCCTTTTTGGACCAGGATTGAGCCGGAAACCTTTATCTCCGTGACCCATCCTTCCTGACAGGGAATCCAATCTGAACTTTGGCCCGGCGGAATAGAGTATATCTTTTCCGCCGCACCGTTTATCATGTTCGGTTTTTGAGTGTCTCTGTCCGAACGGTAGGCCCTTTCTTCCGCTTCTGCTTTCGCGTTCGGCTGAGTGAATGGGCACGGGTGTTCACTGGCCAAATGCTCCACCCATTTTCCCATTGAAAAGAGAAAGAAAGCTAACGATCCAAAGACCCCTATCGCAACCACCTTTTTCAAGGTGGTTATGGATTGGATCAGTGAGGGTAGCTTTTTTCTGGCTAACCAAATTAGGATCAAAACTGCCACAGTGGCGAAGAAAATTCGGTTTTCTCTTATTATTTGAGCCAGTGGCTCAAGTTTAGAGAGATTTTCCGAATTTTCCGACAGAAATGATTTCCAAAAGATTACAAACCCGACCACAAAAATGAACGCCAGAATGAGTTTTAACCTTTTTTTAATCCACGGCAAGATTTTTGAGCTCTCGCTTTTTTGTTCCTTATTGATATCGATTGGTGTAGTTTTTGACATTTTCCACCATACTATCGACAAGACCAAGATGGCCAGCGAGATAATCCCAATTCCTGCTAGTAGGATTGTTTTGAACCAGCCTAACCCCATGATTGAATCCGGAGGAGTGATTTTCGGGACGGTAAATCCCAAAAGTTTGTGATAACCGAACCATAATGACCATAATGAAATGATCAGCACCACGATCAGTCCGGAGACGATGCAAACCTTTTTGTTTTTTTTAAGAAGATGGCCGGTTTTTTTGAGCCACTCCCATGATTTTTTTACTGCGCTCTTGGTCGCCTTGAGCAATCTCTTGGTTAACGCGACAGAATCAAGGCCGGTTTTTTTGAGCCACTCCCAAGTCCTTTTCGTCCATTTTTCTTTCTGGACGGCCGGCGCTGCTGCTGCTGCTGATTGTTTTTTTGTCACTTTGAATATCGATCCCAAGTACCACAGGAACCTGGTTAAGACCACCAGGAACAGCCCTATTACCAGATTCCAGAAAACATCAACTATCTTTTCCATCTTTTCCTCCCTCTTCTGTTTTTTCTGGTTTATTTTCGCCGATTTTGTTTTGATCAGTATTGACGGTGTGCATTTGACGGCCTCCTTCTTGAGGACCTACCGCAAGCGCGTT
>CAZFCM010000028.1:0-7479 GCA_964517725.1 uncultured Candidatus Saccharibacteria bacterium
GAAATGCTTTCTCCAACGCTTTTTGTTCAATTTTGCTACCAGCCGGAGAGACACGATAAACCTCCAAACATTCCTCGATGGTCGTAGCCACTTCAAGTTGAACCCTGAGCAAGGACTCCAGCTTTTCCAACGCTTTCTGATCGATTTCGTTACCAGCCGGAGAAAAGTTGTAAACCTTCCAACATTCCTCGAGGGTCGTAGCCAAAACAAATGCTTTCTCCAACGCTTTCTGCCGGATTTTGCTACCAGTCGGGGAAAAGTCGTAAACTTTCCAACATTCCTTGAAGGTTGAAGCCAAGTTAAATGCTTTCTCCAATGCTTTCTGTTCGATTTCGCTACCAGCCGGGGATAAGTCGTAAACTTCCCAACATTTTCCAACGGTACAAGCTTTTTCCAGCTTTTCTTCAAGAATCGAAGGCACTCCGAGCGCCTGCTCAATCAGCCTGATGTTATCCCGTCCCAAAACTTCCATCACCCTATCAACCAGCGTTCTGTCCGCACTCATGTTCTTTTCCTTTCTCTCTTTGTTCTTTTTCTCAAAAAACCCTTTGTTTCGATACCATCCGGTATCTTCACTTCTGTCTACATCTTTAACGTTTTTTACTTTTTGTCAAGGGTTTGTGGGGTAATTTCTAACTTGGCCCAACTATACGCAACGCTAAGACCTATATTTGTTTAGAATAATAGATATCGCCGATTTAGTCTTTAGTATATAGAATTGGTCGATTTTTAACCTCGGTTTTTAAGAGCATTTTTAAAGGTTTCTTTATCTAGATATTCCAATTCTGAACCGGTGGACATTCCACGGCCCAAAAAAGATATTTTTAGATTTTTCTCATTTATGATTGTTGAAAGTGTTTTAGCCAAATATTCGCTTGTGTATTCGCCCTCAGGATTGGCGTTCATGGCCAAAATAATTTCGGAAATCTGACGAGCGCTGATTTTTTGTTTTTCTTTTATCAATGAAATCAGTTTTTTTATTCGGATTTTTTTTTCAGGCTCTTTTTCTAGAAAACCGAGGGCGCCTCCTAATACAAAATAACGTCCGTTGAATAAGCCACTTTTTTCTATAGCTTCAAAATCAGCGTCTCTTGAGACGACGAGAAGAATGGAATCGTCCCTGTTTATGTCTTTGCAAATATCACAAATGTTTTGTCTTTTTTCTTTTTCCGGGTGAATCGGGAAAAAGCGGCAACATTTTTGACACTCGGCCACTTCGTCTTTTATCTTACCGACGGTTTCAGAAAAGTTTTTCAAATATTGCGCGTCTTTTGCAAGTAGATGATAGACAAATCTTTTAGCTTGCCGAGGACCGATACCAGGGAATTGGCGGAAAAATTCAGTTAGTTTTTCCAAAGGGTTCATCGATTTTTTTTAAATTTTATTAAAAATTGGCAACAATATCATTTGAAGAATTTTGGCCAGAGTCGAAATCGCTCAAATTGCCTTTTTCCAAACTTACAAATGTGGTTTTTTCTTGATCAAAATACAGGTCGATCTTTCCAGTTGGTCCGTTTCGGTGCTTTTCTATCATGATTTCAGCTATATTCGGTTTGTCCGAATTTTCATTGTATTTGTCTTCCCGATGAATAAACATTACCACATCAGCATCTTGTTCAATGGAGCCGGAATCTCTTAGGTCTGATAATCTTGGTTTACCTCCGCGTTGTTCTACTGCTCGAGAGAGTTGTGAAAGGGCAAGAACCGGCACCTGAAGCTCTCTGGCCATATTTTTTAGAGATCGAGAAATTTCCGTCACTTGCTGGACCATCGAATCGGACGCTCTTGAATCGGTGGGAACCATTAGTTGAAGGTAGTCAACGACTATAAGTCCGAGTTCTTTTTCGCTCTTTAGTCTTCTGGCCACCGATCGCATTTTTATTATGTTATTTCCGGGCTGGTCGTCTATGTATATCGGCGCTTTAGCCAGTCGATCTAGAGAATCTCTTATTCTGTCAAAATCATTTTCTATCAAATGTTTGCCCGTCCGGATATTCCAGGAATTTACTCGAGATTCAGCCGAAAGCATTCTGTCTACGAGTTGTTGCGAGCTCATTTCCAGAGAAAAAATACAAACGGGTATTTTATGATGAGTGGAGGCTTGTCTTGCTATATCAAGGGCTAGGGAAGTCTTTCCCATAGATGGTCTGGCCGCAAGTATTATAAGGTCGGATTTTTGAAGGCCGGCGAGTTTGTTATCAAGTTCTTTAAAACCTGTTGGTACGCCTCGCAATTCTTCTCGAGATTTATGCAACCGGTCAAGTCTTTCCCAGGCTTCACCGAGAACGTCTTTTAATTCTATGAATTTATGATGCTTTTGAAAATTGGCCACTTCGTAAATTCGCCTTTCGGCTTTGTCTAAAAGTTCTTCTATGGCGGCCGCTTCATCATAGCCGAGCGAAGTTATATATTCAGCTGCTTCAATCAGGCCACGCAGAAGATGTTTGTTGTGAACCATGGTTGCGTATTGCCTGATATTTACCGATGACGGAACATAATCTACAAGTTCCGTTAAGTAGGTGCTTCCGCCAACAGCTTCAAGAAGACTTTTTTCTTTTAGGCGAGAAGACATGGTTAAAAAATCAATCGGCTCATTTTTACCCAAAAGTTCGAGCATTATCTCAAAAATTATTTTGTTTTTTTCAGAGTAGAAAGAACGGGTCGATACGATGTCAATAATTTCGTAAATAGCGCCGGGACGCATCATAATCGAACCAAGAAGAGCCTTTTCTGATTCTATGTTTTGTGGCGGTAATTTCATTCTGTTATTTTTTTGATTGCCGTTTGTCATTCGGCCAATTCTAGCATTGCCTGATTCAGAAAGCATATTCACCAGAGTGGCTAATTTGTGGGCAGATAGTGGAAAAACTGATTTTTTGCTCATACCTCTTGTGAGGCGACGACGTTTTGCTATAATTCCGGCCAATATGCAAGCCATAATATTGGCGGCCGGCCGAGGCAAGAGGATGAATCATCTTACTCTTGATTTGCCGAAACCAATGATTGCTGTCGCCGGTAAAAATTTAATAGAAAGAAAATTAGAGGCCTTACCCCCTGAGGTGGATGAGGTGGTGGTGGTTGTCGGCTATCAAGGAGAAAAAATCAGGAATTATTTCGGTGACGAATATGGCGGTCGGAAAATAAAATATGTTGAACAAGGGGAATTACTTGGCACTATGTCAGCGCTTATAGTGGCAAGGCCGTTTATTTCAGACGACAGATTTTTGGTTATGATGGGGGATGATTTGTACAGCAGAGAAGACATAGAGGCCATGCTCAAAAATGGCTGGGCGCTTTTAGCCGAGAAAGTTACAATTGACAAAAAAGGCGCGAAAATCCTAAAAAATGAAAATGGGACGATAGCGGATATATTAGAGCGTTCTGATTTAAAGCTTGGCGATCTCAACAATGCCGGTCTTTATCTTTTAGGAAAAGAAATTTTCAATTATCCTCTTGTGCCGATAGGGAATGGCGAATTTGGTTTGCCACAAACTCTAGCGAAAGCCTCAAAAGATTTTGGGGTAAAGATTGTCGTGGCAAAAAACTGGCGTCAGCTCACTTCTCCCGAGGATGTAAAAAAGGTTGAAAAAGAATTTAATCAAATGCCAAAAGTTTAATCTTGCCTCAAACTGTGGGGGGATATGTTTATCTCAACAGCCTCAATTCCGTCGATAAAGATATTTTGAGAAAAAAATATACAAACCTAAATATTCGTTGATTGTTTACAGATAATTAGAGATCTGTATAGATAATGTATTCTAATCAACGCTTTTTTAATGAAGTAAGTTTTTCAAAATATTGAACCACGACGGGGTATTGATTTTTATTTTATATGTGATATAATTGGGTTTAATGCCCGTCGGATAGTTCCGAAAGGGGCGTTTTTGTACAGTAAAAAAGAATAGCGAAGAGGATATCTTCGCCAAGGAAAGGAAATGTAATGAAGATGATTCGAGTGATGCTGTCGGTTCTGTTCGTCGGCTGGTTAAGCCTCTTGGCTTCGCCACCTCCGGGCGAGTGGAAAAAGTACGTTATCGACGAGGCTTACTGTATGAAAGCTTCGTACAAATCCTACTCCGCGCCGGTGGCGGTTTATAACAATGGCATGGGGCAGGGTTCCGGCACGGAGGGCATTTTATTTCCATCAGGGACCAATGTCTTGGACCGGGCGGATTTTACCAGTGTCACGATGTCTTCCGGACCGGACAGGTTCTCCGGCAGTTTCTTGGTGACACTGAATCCGGCGAAACGAGCACTTTACGCCATACCATCTTCCAAACTCACCATTCAAGTTTCTTGGGTGGAGTTTTCTCGGGTAAACAAGAATGGGGGCAAGGAACTTTCGATATCGGGGACGTTCTTTGTGGTTGGTGGAAGCGGTTTGTATAGCAAGGTGGCTGGAACCGGTTTTATAAGAGAAAATAGCACCATTTTCTTACACGGGATTGAAGGGGTTGGTGGTACTGTGTTTTTTGAATTGGCAGATTTCAACTTGAGGGTAAAAGGGGATTTGGAGATCTATTACGATTATTCAACATCCCTGCCGATTCCTCCCCCTTCTCCTTCGCCAGACTGGTTCCCGGGGCCTTGGCCAAGCGCCAATCCAGAGTGATTTTGTTTTTTCTGTGCAAGCGGACTCTTTTTGAGTCCGCTTTTTTTATATATCAGGAAACCCCGGGCGAATAGGGCGTCCCGAACGTTGCTAGTTCGTCATGAGCCCGGGGAGAAATGGCCATATAATAACTTGGGCGAGCGGAGCTCGATCTTACTCGACAATGCTCCGATGTCTCGCCTAATATCTTAATATTCTGCCGAGGCAATCCGAGAAAATAGTTTGCGAGGATAAGACAAGGTTTGATGTGCCCGGACAGATTTGACAATATTTGATTTTAATGCATTAATATTAAACGAGAAAGGGTTCTTTGAGATATGAACAATAGAAAAACAATAGTTGGAATCGGTATTGTTCTGTTTTTGTTTATCGCGCTTTTCCCCCGAAATGATGATTCGGTTGGAAAGCAGAGGGGTGGATCTTTTACCGAAAAAACAGAGGAAATCTTTTCAGCTTCGGAAATCTGTGAACGCAAAAATGCGCCTGAAACATTCCGGAAGTTTTCCGACGCGGTAAGTCGTTTTGCCACCGGAGCAGTTCAAGTCTCTATGAGGCTTTCTGACATTGAATTGAAAGCGCACGAAGGTGATGTCGACGAGGCTTCGAAAGTTGAAGTTATTCGGGCAGTCATTTTGGCTGAGAATATAGGCGAAGGGGATTCTTCCTCCACAAATTTGGTGGCTGAGATTTCAGTCGATTCAACCGAGGAGGCGGTTTCTTTTCTCAAGGGAGAAATTCTTCACGGAGAAGGGGATAGAGATCAGCTGGTCGTTTGGCATTTTCGACTCTACGACCGATATCGCCGGCCAGTTTACTATGGTCGCGTCGCGATTGTTCCGCAAGATCAGCAAGAAACCACTCCAAGGGAGGCGATTTTAACCCTCGTGTTTTCTTCGCCTCGGTTTCTGCCGACGACGGAGTTTTGAAGACAGGCTCGTCGAAGCGTACGCTTCGACGAGCCTTTTATAAAATTTTGCTTAATTTCTGACCTGATTCGGAGTCGTCGATCTCATAGCCAAATTTTTTTATTTTCTCTCTTAGTTCGTCAGAAAGAACCCAATTTTTTTCAATTCTGGCTTTTTGTCTTTCTTCAACCATTTTTTTAATTTTGTCTGGCAAATTTTCTTCTTCCTGAATCTTTTCCAGGCCAAGTCCAAGAATATTGTCTAGATAAAGAGCCGAGTTTATTTTTTCGGCGGAAGAAATATTCGGATTATTTAGTATTTTCCACAACAGGGCAAGAGCCCGTGGGGTGTTTAAGTCGTCATTTACTGTTTCAATAATTTTTTCCGCATGTTCTATTTTTGGTTTCGAAGGTGCGTCGCTGACATCTCTTTTTATGAAAGCAAAATGTTTATAAATCTTCTTTAAGGCATTAGTGGCGCTTTTCAACCCTTCTTCAGAAAAAGTCATTGGCATTCGATAATGAGCGCCAAGAAAATAGTAACGCAAAGCAATCGGACTTATTCCTTTTTTTTCCAGTTTGCCAAGAGTTAAAAAATTTCCACCAGATTTGGCCATTTTACCTTCGGTTAAATTGAGGTGTTCGTTGTGAAGCCAATAATTGGCAAGCGGGAGGCCAAAAGCCGCTTCCGATTGGGCAATTTCGTTATTGTGATGAGTGCCTATATGATCTATGCCCCCGGTATGAATATCAAAAGGCTGTCCGAGGTATTTTCTGGACATTGCTGAGCATTCTATGTGCCAGCCAGGGAATCCTTTACCCCAAGGCGAATCGAGTCCGATTTTTTCATCAGAACGCCAAAGTATAAAATCTCTAGGATTTTTTTTGTCAGAGGCGGTTTCTTTTCTGGCCCCTTTTTTTATTTTAACTTTGTCAAATCCGCCAAGACGACCGTAGTTTGGAAATTTTGCCGTATCAAAATACAAACCGTCTTTTGCTCGATAGGCGAAACCATTGTCTTCAATTTTTTTTATTATTTCGATATCTTCGACGATGTGTTCGCTGGCTCGAGGCATGACCTCGGGCATTTCTATATTTAGTTTATTTAAATCATCAATAAATGCCTTTTCGTAGAAAAGAGCCATTTCTTTCATAGCTTCCATAGTTATGGGTTTGCCTTCTCGGCGAAGGCCTTTTGTCATTTTGTCTTCTCCAAAATCGGCATCGCTGGTTAGATGGCCAATGTCGGTTATATTCATCACCTGCTTTACCAAAAGACCGTTCAAGACAAGTGTTCGACGCAAAATATCAGTGAAAACATAAGCTCTTAAATTACCGATGTGGGCGTAATCGTAAACAGTCGGCCCGCAGGAATATACTCTGGCTGAACCATTTTCAATCGGTTTGAATTCTTCAATTTTTCCGGTAAGTGTATTATGTAATCTTAAGACCATGTAAATTTCTTTGTTATAGCCATTTTTTCCATTTGAAAAAAACGTAAAGAGCGACGGTCAAGACCAATTCAATGCCAATTATTATCCAAAAATCGTAAGCCATGCCGACTATTGGCCGATCAGCCATATCAATTTGCAGAGAAGAAGTTATTATAGTTATAGGCAGAGCAATGAAAGCGATAATTGTTAGACGTTGAGTAATTTCATTTTGTTTGTTGGTTAGAAGAGCATTGTTTGTTTCCCTGAGTTCAGAAACAAATTCCATGGTGTTTCTTATGGAGTGTTCCAGTTTAAAATAATCGCCGAGCATTTTTCTCAAATGAAACTTGAAATCGTCGCCGTAAAATTTAAGAGCGGCATTTTCGAAAGAGTCTAAGATTTCGTGATGCAGACTGGTGGCACGTTTGAAATCAAGAAGATGTCTTGAGAGTACGGAAATTCTTTGAACCATTTCTTTTTCCATTCCCTTGTGAAATATTTTTGATTCTATCGCCGAGGCCTCATCTTTT
>CAZFCM010000029.1:0-7163 GCA_964517725.1 uncultured Candidatus Saccharibacteria bacterium
CAGCGCCAAGAACGCGGAGAAGAGAGGTTACGCCAAATTTTCTTTTTCGATCTATTCTGACATAAATTGCCCCGTCATAGTCGGTTTCGATTTCTGTCCAAACTCCCCTGGATGGAATAATTTTGGCGCCAAAACAGCGCTTCCCTTTTATTTCGTCGCTAGTAAAAAACACACCAAAAGAACGAGCCAGCTGTGGCACTATCACCCTTTCTATACCACTTATTATAAAAGTGCCGTGACTGGTCATTATCGGAAAATCCGCCAAAAAGATCTCCTGTTCCTTTTTTGTGCCCAAAATCTTATTAAAAAGTTCAACTCTGGCCTTTAAAGTTCCCTCGTAAGAAAGTTTGTTTTCTTTAGCATAATATTCGTCATGTTTCGGTTCTGATAAAGTTATGCCTAAAAAACGGAATTCAAATTTTTTCTCCGAATAATCCAAAATAGATCCGAATTCTTGAAAGACCTCGTTCAAACCCTCTTTAGCAAGCCAATTGAAAGATTCCAACTGTGGTTCAACCAAGCTTGGCATTTTCGCCAAAGCCGGCCGATAAGCCGAAAAAAATTTCTTCGGAAAACGCGATCCGCTTATCACATCGCCATGTATTTGTTTTTTAGGCATATTTTGTGGTTATTGAATCCAATCTTATAAAAACTGAAAATCCAATTAAAACGCAAGAAAAACGCCATTTTTAAACTGGCGCCAATTTTTCCTCTCTTTTACTATTCTATTTTTTTAGTCAAGAGAAAGTTAGGACAACTGCCTACTAATCTTGAGTTTTCTCCCGTAACTCAATCTTTCCCGAGAATGAATAGAACCCTATACTAAAACATTTTTAATGTCAATAGCTATGTGGAAAACTTCTTTTAGACGAACTTTTCCGGCTAGGCGACTTTTCTAATCGGTTTTTTCTCCAATTTTCGATCTTTGCGTGATTGCCTGAAAGCAATACCGACGGCACGTTGTAAATCTTTTTTCTGAAAATAAATTTTTCCGGTCGTGTATAAACATCTGGACTGGAAACCCTCTTTTCCTCTAAAGAATTTATGTCGCCCAAGACACCGGGAATTTGTCTTGAAACAACATCAATTATCATCATCGCTGGCAATTCTCCGCCGGTAAGAACATAAGGGCCGACCGAAATATCCAATATCTTAAAGCCCATATCTCGGATAATTTTTTTGACTCTGGAATCGATCCCTTCGTAACGACCACAAATAAAAATAATATGTTTTGTGTTTTCCGCGATTTTTTTCGCCAATTTTGTATCAAACTGCTTTCCTCCGGGAGAAAGCCAAATAACCAGAATTTTATTTCTGTAATGTCTGATGGATTTTAAAACACTTTCAATCGTTTTTATCACCGGCTCGGCTTGTATCACCATGCCCGGACCTCCGCCATAAGGCGACCTGTCAATACGCTTCATCCTGTCCAAAGTGAAATCTCTCGGGTTGTATAATTTTACAGCAATTTTTTCGTCCTCTATCGCCCGCTTCAAAATTGATTCGCCCAAATAAGAAAAAAAAGCGCCTGGAAACAAGGTTAAAATATGGAAAGTCATATCAACTTCATAATACATCAATATTTTATTTTTGGCAATAAGGTGCGCCAAAAAACCGCTCAAAAGCGGTTTTTTGGCGGAATAGCTCGTCTATTAGCCCTTTCCTATATTTTCAAATCCTCAAGCGACTCGTCTACGGTCTTGTTTGTCCTTTCAACACGAGGCATTCCGCCTTCCGGTTCATTTATCTTCAAATTGACTCGGGCATTATTTTTCATCCCGACAACCCTAAGAAGAGTCCGGATAGCTTTGGCGGTATTGCCCATTCTTCCGATAACCTTGCCCATATCGACAGGATTAACGGAAAGAGTAAGCAAAACACCCATTTCGTCGACCGTCCTTTCGATTTTTACATCATTCGGATTGTCGACAAGACCCTTGACGATGAACTCCAGAAAAGATACGTCTGATTCCATCGTTTCGCTGTTCAGTTAATAATCCGCAGCTCGACTAAGCGGCATCACTACCGCACATTCTGCTAATAGATATTATATTACAAACAAAACAATAATGCAATTGTTTGCAATTGCTTATTTAGACTTTTACGATAAAAGCACCGCTACTTTGTAATACTAGGAGTTTCTTTGCTTTCAATTTTTCCCTCTGCAGGCGCCACGGCCGTAGCTGAAGGATTTTCTTTCTTTTCAGCCGGCGCCGATTTTATCTCTTTCCTTTTCTTGGTTTTACTCTTAACAGGCAAAACATTTACTTTTTTGGCTGGTATTATTTTTTGATCAACTAAAAAATTATGAACTGTCCCAGTCAAGACCACACCTTGAGAAAGCCAGTACTTCACTCTGGTTTCGTCTATTTTTTTGACATTATTTACGGGATCATAAATACCAAGCACTTCGAGATACTTTCCGCTTTTTGTGCTGTTTTTAGATTCGGTGAGCACAACGCGGAAAGTCTTTATGTTTTTTCTGCCAACTCTTTGTAATCTTATTTTCAACATGGCCGAAAGATTAGCACATTAAATACTATTGCGCAAATTAATATTAAACGGTTGGATTTTTCAAAATCGCTATTATTTGGCCACAGCCACAGCCTCTTCAAGTTCCACAGAAAGAAGTTTGGAAACCCCATCGTTTCCCATAGTAATTCCATACAAAATGCCAGCTCGAGACATTGTTTCCCGATTGTGAGTGATAAGGATCAATTGTGAAAGTTTGGAAAGGCTTGCCACCATATCACCGTATTTTCTTGAATTAGCTTCATCTAGAGCAGCATCAGTCTCGTCTAGTATTATAAATGGCGGGGGATTTACCTGGGAGATAGCAAAAAGAAGGGCTATAGAGGTGAGCGCTCTTTCTCCGCCCGAAAGCATTTCCAATCCCCTAATATTTTTTCTCGGTAATTTTATGTCTATCTCAATTCCCAATTCCCCTTTTTCCTCCTCTTCGTCCGATAAATTTTCTAAACTTTCCAAAATATTTTCACCCTCAATTTCTTCACTCGGTTTTCTCTTCTCTCTTTTTTCAACAACGGTCTTTATAGACGCCCTACCTCCACCAAACATTAAAGCAAAAAACTCTTGAAATTGGGAATTTATTTTATCCACTCCCTGCTTAAATTCTTCCTCTAATTTATTATCTAATTCGTTTATTAAGTTTTTTAGAAAATTAAAAGATTGTTCTAAATCTCCTAATTCTTTTGTCAAAAAAATATCGCGTTCGTTGGCATCATTATACTCTTTCATTATATCTTCACTTCCACCAGTGCCAGCGTCTTCTATTCTGATTTTGATTTTTTGAATTTCACGAAGTCTTTCCTCTTGAGCACCTTCTTCATCTTTTTTGACTGCTTCAGCTGATAAAGATATTCTTTCCGATTCGCTTAGGTTAAAATCTAAAATTTCCCGCCCAACAAGAAATGCTCCTTCGCGAAGTTCTTCTTTAAATTTATCCTCGCGCGATATATTTTTTATCTCTTTTTCTTTTAAGATAGAAAGCGAAGCGTAGACCTCTTTCTGTTCGGCCATAAGCCTAAACATTTCTTTTTCTGCTTCCCGTGATTTGTCTTTTTCTTTCTCCAGAGTATTTTTTATGTTCTCATATTCATCATAGAGCTCTTTTTCTCTTTTCTCCAACTTAAAATACTCCTCATCCTCTTTTGACTTTTCTTTTTCTAATTCTGTTAAATCTTTTGAATAAATTTCCGCATCGCCTGAAAAAAGATTTCGCAATTTATCAAAAAAATCTTTGATAGCCAAACGAATTTTTGCGACCACCTCGCGAATCTTCTCGATTTCTCCAGACTGTTCGGCAGAATCAAGATTTTTTCCTATATCCTCCGCCAAATTCCGCACCGCAGATAAAGGAATAGATGCGTTTTCCTGTCTTTCTTCCTCCTTTCGGATTTTCTCAATAAGTCTTTTTAGACTGGCTATCTCCCCTTCCAAACGACCTATTTCTCTCATCCTTTTATCTTTTTCTTTCCGAAGCACGCTGAGACTTTCTTCCGTATCAAGCAACTCTTTTCTTTTAGTATCGAGCGAGGAGGACTCGGAAAGTTCTTTCTTTACAACTAAAAGTTCCCTTTCTATGGCTAAAAGTCTTTTTTCCGGTTCGGATTTTTCCTTTTTTATTCTTTCCTTATCGGATTCAATAAAAAAATTTTCTCTGGATAAGTAATCTTTATATAAAACTTTCAGGTCGCTTTTCAATTTCTCTGTCTTTTCTATTTTCTCTACCTGCTTTTTGAGAAACTTTAGATGAGGAGCGATTTCTCGTCTTAATGATTCAACTTGTTTTATATTTTCTTCCGTCTTCTCTATTTTTCGTTCGCTTTCCTTCTTTTTATATTGATAAATTTTCAAACCGAGAGCGTCTTCTATCATTTCCCGTCTTTCCCTCGAATTGGCTACTAGGATATGGTCGGCCTCCCCTTGAGATATTATATGATGACCAGAGGCGCCAATATGGGCTCCGGCTAAAAGTTCAGAGACATCTTTTAATCTGACTAAAGTGCCATTTATCCGATATTCGGAAACCGAGTCTCGATAAACCGATCTTTCAACTGAAACTTCGTCATAATCTATGTTCAACAAGCGTTTGGCATTGTCGAAAACAATTTTAGCCGAAGCGCGGTTTGAACGAGGCACGGTTCCTTGGCCGCCATTCCAGATTAAATCTTCGCCTCGTTTACCTCTCATTGATTTTAGGGATTGTTCACCTAAGACAAAACGAAAGGCCTCGGCCACATTTGACTTCCCTGAGCCGTTTGGGCCGACGATTGCCGTTATTGGCGTCTTAAAATCCAAGTTTGTCTTTTTGGCAAACGATTTGAAGCCGGAAATTTCAAGACTTTTTAGATACATCGAATATAATATTAATACACAAAATCACTAAGAACAAAAACAAAAAAGCGAGGGTGTTTTTGAGACAAATCAAATTTTATTCTGCCCATCTTTTTTCTTTTAATCCGGCTTCGGCCGCTTTTTGTTCGGCTTCTTGTTTTGATTTCCCCTCCCCTTCCGCTATTTTTTCGCCCCCTAAAAATACACCGACCGTGAATTTCTTATCATGATCCGGGCCGCTCTCTCCCAATGTTTCGTAAAAAGGCGTAACACCGGCAATTTCTTGAGCCTTTTCCTGGAAATGGCTTTTTGCATCTAACCAACGTTTTGCTCTAACAATCTCATCAGTCATCGGCAACAATCGAGATTTTATAAATTCTTCGCAAATTTTATAACCTTGATCTAAAAATATTGCCCCGACAATCGCCTCAAAAGCATTAGCTAATATTATTTGTCTGGCTCTGCCTGTATCTTTAGCTTCTCCGCGAGAAAGTAATAAAAAATTGTTCATTCCGATTTTTTCAGCCAAATCGGCCAAAGTAACCGCATTAACCAAAGCTGATCTAAAAGCAGTTAATTCGCCTTCTGGCTTCGACGGATATTTGTTGAACAAAAATTCTGTGACAACCAGTTCTAAAACAGCATCGCCTAAAAACTCCAATCTTTCATTGTGTTCCATTCCCGAACGCCTGTTTTCGTTCAGATACGAACGATGGGTAAAGGCGGTCCTTAATAAGTTTTTGTTTTTAAAAACAACCCCTAAGGTTTTTTCACATTTATCTATATCCATCTTGTTGTCTGCACGAATCTAAGAATGAAAACGAGAGTGTTTTTTCCAATAAACGCGTTCATTCCAAAACCAGTGCCGTTATTTTTACTTATTTTTTCCTAATAAAATATTTATCGCTTTTGTCACAATGGGCAATATATCGCTGTAAAAATTTAACTCCAAAATATCTTGTAATTTGAACCACTTTCCATCATCCAAACCTCCAGAAGGACCAAGTTTTATTGCTGAAAAAGGCGACTCTGCCAAAAAATAAGTCACGTGTTTTCTTATTTTCCCTTTTTCTGGATCTTTAGCTGGGTACTCATTTTCTCCCAATTTTTCTTTTAAATTTATGTCTAGACCGAGTTCTTCTTTAATTTCCCGAACAGTTCCTTTTTCAACATCTTCATCTCCTTCTATTTTTCCCTTGGACAAAGTCCAATGTCCGAAAATATCGTGGACTAATGCTAAATATATGTTTTTACCTTCAAAAGCGTAAACCACCGCACCTCCGAGTTTTTGAAGTGGCAACTGATCGTAGGGCACCTCCTCGCGTTTTTCCCTTTTTGGCGCGTCTTTTTCCGGTTCACCGAGCTCTTTGTAAACAGAACCCAAGACGCCATTAACAAATTTCCCGCTGTTTTCTCCGCCGAAAGTTTTGGCTAATTCTATGGCCTCGTTGATAGCGACTTTTGGAGGCACTTCTTTTCTGTTTGAAAATAAAAGCTCAAAGAGACCAAGACGTAAAATATTTCGGTCTAAAACGGCTATTTTTTCTATTGGCCATTCCGGAGCGGCTTTACCAATAATCAAATCTATATCCTCCTTTTTGTCTAAAATGCCATTAAGAAGTCGAGAGGAAAAACCTTCATCGCCTATACCAGGCGCGAATTCTTTTATGTTTCTGGATAGAATTATTGTTGCTTCTTTTTTAGGAAATTGATTGAAATCCCACTCAAAGAGGGTTTGAACAACTACTGATCTGGCAAGGTGCCTATTGGCCATAGTAATGCTAGAGAACAAAAGAAGCCTTATTTATAAAGCGCCCTGCTTCCGCTGGCGCAAACATTCGATTTACCTCACAGAATTTTCCGCCTTTTTCATCTTTTTTTCTTTCTTTGCTAATTTCTTTTCAACATCAATCACCTTCAAGCCTTTATATTTCCCGCAATTTGGACATACGCGATGCGATAACTTTTCCTTTTTGCAATTTTCACATACGGAAAGATGCGCCCCAAAAAGTGCGTGATGAGCGCGACGATTATCGCGATGCGAACGGTTTGCTCTCATTCTTACAACCATAAACAAATACTAGCAAAAAGACTTGTTTTTAGCAACAAAAAGCCGGTCACCTCATTGAGGGCCGGCTAGAAAACCTTTTCATTCAAACAAATTATTCGCAAGAGACATACCGTCGAGCCACTTCCCTCATTTCCAATTGAAACTTTTTCTAGAGTTTCCGGGCAATAAACTTATGAGAAGATTTGGTCGTTTGGTGATCCATAAAACCTTTAATCTCCATCCAAAAAGGCGCCCC
>CAZFCM010000030.1:0-6903 GCA_964517725.1 uncultured Candidatus Saccharibacteria bacterium
CGCCTTTTCCACTATATGGAGTGAGAGCTTTTGTCAATTCGAAGTTAATATGGGCTGTGGACCGATTTTAGTGCTTTCAACGGGAGGCGGACACTGTGAATACATAATGACGGAGCCTTCATTTAGCATGGGATTGAAAAATATTGAGTCAGTGGCCTTAAAGAACCCCGCTAAAACTATTAAAAATTATTACTACATAAAACGGAAATACTTGATTTGGTCCTGGATACTTGGCTTGTCCGCGCGCGTATTGCCTTTACGTCTATTGAAAACGATTTATAATCGCTACTATAAACACTTACAGGCTTTCCAATTATATATTATTTTTCCTCACGCTTCTGAAAGAGGGCTTGAGTTGAAAATAAAAAACCAGTTTCCAAACGATTTCAGTCTTATTACTTCTACGCCCAAGCCGTTCGAATATATGTTCTTAAACAGAGATATATTCAGATTTTCGGCGAAGAAGATCGTCAAAATGTATGGCTGGATGAGTTTATATTCTTGTTCAGAAACTCCTTTCTCGGAAGAATATTTTTTAGATTACAAGAAAAATATTGAGTCAGACGATTTTCAAAGAGCGATCGATGATATAAATAAAAACAATAAAAAATTTAAAGAATTTTTAACCAAACTAAATAAAGAGGATAAATTATTATGCAGGCTAATGAGAGAATTTGTTTATATAAGAACAGATAGGGTAGACACGATGAGAAAGTCCGGCTGGATGATTTATCCATTTATAAGAAAACTAGCCAAAAGTATTGATAATAATTTTAACATCACTGAGGGATCGATGCTTTCTCGCAAAGAGATCTTAGATATATTGAGTGGAAAAAATCTTATTAAACCTGAAGAAATTAAAAGAAGGAGCTCAAGACAAGATGTTGTGATTAGATATGATAAAGATGGAACTAATTTTCAGTATGGTCTGGAACTCATAGAAAACCTGCGGAGTGAATATTCCAAAAACACCACTTTTCTTACAGAATTTAAGGGAATCATAGCTCAAAAGGGCCTTTTCCATGGTAAAGTAAAACTATATGTTCAAGGTCAATCAAAATGGCTCGCAGAAGAAAGCGATTATATCTTTGTGGCAAAACATACTATGCCTCAAGATTTGCCATACATGAAAAAAGCTGGTGCGATTGTGACAGACGAAGGGGGTATCACAAGTCACACAGCAATAGTTTCTCGAGAGCTGAAAATTCCCTGCATCATCGGCACCAAAATCGCCACCAAGGTTTTGAAGGATGGTGATTTGGTAGAAGTTGATGCAAATGAGGGCAAAGTAACAATACTAAAATATGCAAATGAGAAATGACAATTTAATATTGAATGCGGAAAAATATTTTTAGGGATGAGTGTTCTATCGATAGACATTTTTTTGAAATAGCGAATAACTTGAAAAGTTGATGGAAAAGAAAAATTAAATCTCGCGTCGAAAAAATCGACGCGAGATACACGAGTATGTGTGAGAGAGATTAGTTAGGCAGGGCAAAGATGCCACGCCAAGACTTGGTTTTTACCACACAACCGGTCAATGGTCAGGACGAAGGCTTCGCCCTCGCCGAGAATTTTGTTGAGAAACATATTCTCGGCGAGGATTGTGTCTAAACCATTGGTCTTCAAAATGTTTGTTATTTGATAGGCTAGGGCGGGCTGAAGAAGGGCATGACCACCGACGAGAACGGTGTTGTTTCCACGATTGTGAGTGATCGAGCCCAACTTTTCAAGCATTTTTTTGAGGGCCACTTCCGACCATGATTTGAGTTCGCTGGCGAGCCTATGTTCAAGGTAGTTAGTGAGTGGAACATTGCCAAGATCGGTCCACATTACGTCAATTGGGCTTCCCGGTGTAGTAGAGCAAGTGAGCTCTGGCACATCGTGAACGATGTGTCTTCCGCAAGTTGCAATCGCTATAGTCATTCGCGCCCGCGAGAGCGGGGAGCTCAATACAGCGTCGAATTCATACCCCATCTTGTCGAGTTTGTCACCGAGCTTAACTGCTTGTTTGAATCCGAGTTCGTTCAGACAACGTTTTTCGTCTGGATCGTCCGGATTGATCTTTACGGCTTTGCCGTGACGTGCGAGTACGATTGTTTTTGAGCACCTGATTATTTGATTGGTTATAGTTTCTGTCGCGGAATTAGGCATTGAGCCCTCCTTTCTGCTTTTGTTTTATGTTTAGAACTGCCGGATTCAATTATATAACAATATATAGTAAATTGTCAATATGTTTGTGGTTGGGTAATATATACCAGTTGCCCCACAGATAAATGAGGAGTCTTAAATTTACCGAACTGGTAAAAAATTGGCAAAGGACATTTTTTGTTTTAGAATCGATGGAGTGCCGGAGTGGCGGAATTGGTAGACGCACACGACTCAAAATCGTGCGGAGAAATCCATGAGAGTTCGATTCTCTCCTCCGGCAAATTTTTTAGCCGACCTAGTCGTCTATTTTTATAATTTATTGAACCATTAAAAATTAACACAAATAAAAATGAGAAACTCAAATATTCTCTCTTTAGCAATGGTGGGCATTTCTGTTTTAATGAGTTTTTTTCTTCTTCCATATATGCCAGAAAGGATAGCCTTTCATTGGAATTCGTTTGGCGAAGTGGATGGTTATGTATCGAAAAATTTTGGTCTTTTCGTCTTACCGGCTTTTCTTATTTTGATTTTTTTACTTTTGCGGTTTGTCCCGAGATTGGATCCGCTAAAAGAAAATGTGGAAAAATTTCAAAGAGAGTTCAATAATTTCATTTCGATTATTGTTTTATTTTTCTTTTATATTTACTCGGCTAGTATTCTTTGGAATTTAGGTTATGAGTTCAATATGAATTTGGCAATAGTTCCAGCTATGGCAGTCCTCTTTTTTTATTCGGGAGTTTTAATAAGCAAGGCCAAAAGAAACTATTTTATCGGTATTAGGACACCTTGGACTCTCTCTAGCGATGAGGTGTGGGATAAAACCCATCAATTTGGCGGAAAGCTTTTCAAGATATCCGGAGCGGTTTGTTTGGTGGCCATTCTCTTTGGAAAATTTGCTTTCGCTATTATCATATCGGTTGTTTTGGCCGCCGCTTTGATGTCGATAATTTATTCTTATCTGATTTGGCGACGCTCCCAATCTGATTCTTAGAAATTTTATTGAAAGTGATCAAAATACTCTGTCCAATGACCACATAATAACTTGGGCGAGCGGAACTCTATCTTATCCAACAAAGCCTTGATGCCTCGTCTAATATCCTGCCGAGATGATCCGAGGGAACGGTTTACCGCGAGGATGGGACGGGTGGCAAACTTTATTTTTGATTTTCCGCCATATCTAATTTGTGCGAAAATTACGGCGTGATAAAATGTATATGTTGAAAATTTTTTCCAATGAATAATTTTTTGAATAATTCCATATTTTGGGTTGAGTTGGAGAAGATAAAACCTAATCCTTTTCAGCCTAGAAAAGAATTTGATGAGGATAAACTGTCTGAGCTGGCAGAGTCGATAAAAATGTACGGTGTTCTTCAGCCTCTTGTGGTTGTGAGACGGGAGGTGCCTAGAGATGATGGCAGTTTTGCTTCCGAGTATGAATTAATTTCTGGCGAGCGCAGGCTTCGCGCGTCACGATTGGCCGGTCTTTCTCAAGTTCCGGTCTTGATAAGAGATTCACAAGATTCAGATCGGGAAAAACTGGAAATGGCGATAATAGAAAATTTACAAAGGGAAGATTTAAATGTCGTAGATCGGGCGACAGCCTTCAAGCGTTTGGCAGATGAATTCGGTCTTAAACATATAGAAATCGCTAAGAAGGTTGGTAGAAGTCGGGAATATGTTTCAAACACGATTCGTATATTGCTTTTACCTCAGGAAATGTTGGAGGCGCTGTCTATTGGAAAAATTACAGAAGGGCACACTCGTCCTTTGCTAATGCTTGCCGACAGACCGGAAGAACAAAAAACTCTTTTCTTTGAAATAATGACTAGAAAGGTGACTGTCAGAGAAGCCGAATTGGCTTCTCGCCGAATTGCTTTTGAGAGAGCCAGAAAGCATGACCAAAATATGGACCCTGAGGTTTGTGAACTGGAAGATAAATTTAAAGAAACGCTTGGCACAAGAGTTAGCATAGAAAGACATTTGAAGGGAGGGAGAATGCTTATAGATTTTTTCACAACGGAAGATTTGCGCAGCATTTTAGAACTTCTTGAAAAAGGAAAAGGGAACTCAAGTGCGGGAATTCAGGAAGTGGCCAAAGTCGCTGAATTGGCCATTCAGGCAGAAAAAGAAATAAAAGAATCCGGCGGTGAGGAAGATTTTGTGTCTCTCGATGATCGAACTGTTGAGGAAAAAAAGAGAGACGAAGAAGAGGAAATTTATTCCGTCAAAAATTTTACGGTTTAAGGCAATTGGGCTTGCCCGGGTTTTTCGGGGAATATCCGATCTATTTTTCTTTGCCTAAAATCTTGAAAGCGTGGTACATTTACTTGTGAAATGAAGGCGAATTTTGAGAAAATAAGGCGTTTTGCGGTTAACGATATAGGGATAGATTTGGGTACGGCGAATACCCTAGTTTATGTTCGAGGCCGAGGTATTGTAATTAATGAACCCTCGGTGGTGGCAGTTAATCAAAAAACAGGGCAGGTTGTGGCCGTCGGCAATCAGGCAAAAAATATGCTTGGTCGAACGCCGACTCACATTGTTGCTGTCCGGCCTTTGGTTGGCGGAGTAATTTCCGATTTTGAGGTTACTGAGGAGATGATAGCTCATCTTATCAGACGGGCCGAAGATGATGGGAAAAAAATATTCGGACCGAGAGTTTTAGTTGGTATTCCTTGCGGGGTGACCAATGTAGAGGCTCGAGCGGTACGGGATGCGACTAAAAATAATGGGGCCAGGGAGGTTTTGATTGTTGAACAGCCTATGGCCGCGGCGATAGGCATAAGGTTGCCGGTTTCCGAGCCTGTCGGAAATATGATAATAGATATTGGTGGCGGTACGACCGATATCGCCGTTATTTCTCTTGGCGGTATAGTCAGATCAAAAACCATTAAAGTGGCAGGCGATAAATTGAATAACGATATTATCTCTTATGTCAGAAATGAATTTAAAATATTGATAGGCGAAAAAACAGCGGAAAATATAAAAATTGCCATTGGTTCTGTGATTGGAGAAAAATCACCGATGGAAACTTCCATTAGGGGCAGAGATCTCATAACAGGTTTGCCGAAAGAGGTGGCTATTACTGATACTGATATTCGAGAAGCCATCGCTCAGTCTATTAATGTGATAATAGAATCGAGTATGGAGGTTTTAGAGACAACTCCGCCGGAAATAGTTTCAGATATAATGAATCGGGGAATATATCTTTCGGGCGGCGGAGCGCTTATGCGCGGTTTGCCGGAGATATTATCTGAACAATTAAAAACCCCAGTTTATGTGGCTGACGATCCGCTTACCGCTGTCGCAAGAGGGACTGGTATAATTTTGGAAAATTTGGAACATTACAAAGAAATTTTAATAGAACACGATAATGCCTTACCTCCGGCCAATTAAAAGAACGGTAAAGAAATTTTATTACAAGAATTACGTGATTTTTTT
Source organism: uncultured Candidatus Saccharibacteria bacterium (assembly GCA_964517725.1). Classification (GTDB taxonomy): domain Bacteria; phylum Patescibacteriota; class Minisyncoccia; order Phycocordibacterales; family 2-02-FULL-43-11; genus 2-02-FULL-43-11. The sequence goes on from CAZFCM010000030.1 coordinate 5,593, forward strand.
TGTGGTTGTTTTTCTGATTATTGTTGGCATTTTAAATCCGGATTTTATAATCAGCCGATTGCAAAAAACAGCCCTTTTGATTGGCGGAACAAATTTGGGATTTATCGAAGCTGTTTCGACTAAAATGGCATGGTTTCAGTCCAAGGAAGAATTAAAAAAAGACAATGATTCTCTGAAAGAAAAAATCGACGAGCTTCTGATGGATAATTATGCAATGGAGGATTCGCTTTTGGCAGAAATTGAAGAATTACAACTAGCTTTGGGCCGGCAAAATGAACCAAATGAACCGGATTCTATTGAATCTTTTGTATTGGGTAAACCGCCTTTTGTTTCTTATAATTCTCTGATTTTGGATGTCGGAGAGAATTACGGTATAGAGAAGGGTGATCTGGCGGTAAAGAACGGTTTTGCAATAGGAGAGATAAGTGAAATTCGTGAGAAGGAATCGGTTTTGAAGATTTTTGGGACCGACGATGATGAGATTGAGGTAATGTTGGGAGATAAAAAGTTAAATGTTATGGCTGAGGGCAAAGGAGCGGGTTTTTTTACTGTCAGGGTTTCAGATGAAGAAGGAGATTTTTTGGGTCAAGCAGTAAGGTTTCAGAAAAATCCGGATTATCTTATCGGAAGAGTTGTTTTTTCCAGGAAGTCGCCCGGTGGCCGGTATCAGGAGCTGGAAATCATGAGTCCGGTAAATATTCTGGAAATTTCCTCAGTAAAAATATTATCAGGAATAGAATATTGATTATGACCGGCAATCCAATAATTGGAGCAAGAATCGTCTTTTTTTTACTGTTAATTTTGTCGGCAATTTATTTTCCCTGGTGGCTTACTTTGTTTTTTTCTCTTTTTGGGATCGCCTACTTTTCTTTTTTTATTGAAGCGATCATAATCGGATTATTCATAGATTCCACTAAATTCAGTGAACCGTTTTTTTTGACACCTTTTTTCTTTTCGATTTTTCTGGCGGTAGTCCTTTTTTTCGCACCGAAATTTAGAGCTAAGATCAATTTAGGCAGAGAAGATATGTAAAAAATGAAATTGATTTTTGATTTTTTTAAAAGAATTTTTGGCAAAAATCGCCGACGCCCTTCCGGAGAAATAGAACCGGATGAGATTTTTCTTGACTCGAGCAATATGCCAAAGTTTGACAGGCACCAGTTCGAGGGTCAGATAGAGAGACCTATAAGTCGAGTAGTTGGCTGGTCGGTTGTGATCTTTTCTTTTCTTGTTTTGGTGATTTTTGCCGGTAGGAATTGGTCTTTAGACATAAAAAATAACGATTTTTATAAAATACAAGGAGAGAATAAC
>CAZFCM010000031.1:0-6741 GCA_964517725.1 uncultured Candidatus Saccharibacteria bacterium
TCGGTACAGATTTAAGAAGCGGAATCACAGAGGATCGGAAAGCGGTTAATAATTTTTCTCTACTTTTTGTCGACTCCTTTATATTTGCAACAGCATATTCCACGATATGTTTGCTTTCCCGAACAGCTTTTTTCCAAGATTCCGGATCTTTAGCAATAAGCTCAGCGGGATCTTTACCTACGGGAATTATTATTGCTTTCACATTAAAACCCGTAGAAAGAGCGAGGGCAAAAGACCTAAGAGACGCCTTGATCCCTGCTTTGTCGTTGTCAAAAGCCATCAGCAGGTTTGAAGAAATTCTTTTTATTAGATTGAGGTGGCCAGCTGTCAAAGATGTTCCGGAAGTGGCTACGGCATTATCCCAACCAGCTTGATGGCAAGCGATTAAATCCATCTGACCTTCCACCAAGAGAGCCGACTGTAAACGTCGAATTCCATTTTTTGCCACATGAAAACCGTATAAAATTTCAGATTTCTTAAAAAGTTCTGTTTCCGGAGAGTTAAGATATTTAGCTGAATCTTTTTCGTCTCCAAATATTCTTCCTGAAAATCCGACGACTCTTCCAGCGCCGTCTGATATCGGAAACATTATCCTGTTTCTAAATGTGTCGTAAATTTTTCCACTTTCCCCTGTCTTAATGAGAGCAACATCGGCCATTTCTTTTTTTGAAAAGCCTTTCTTTTTTAGATTTTCCTCAGTTTCGTGCCAATTATCCGGCGCAAAACCGATCCTCCAAAAACGAATAGTTTCGTCCCTCAACCCTCGTCCTCTTAAATAATCCAAAACCTCTTTTCTTTTCCAAATTTCTTCTGAAAAAAATTCAGTCGCCGATTCGAGACAGTTGTAAAGCCCTTCTTTTCTGTCTTTTGTTTCTTTTTTTTCAAAATGAATAGAAACCCCGGCCTTTTCTGCTAAAATTTTCAGCGCTCCCATGAAATCGACATTTTCAAAATTTTCCACGAAATTGAAGATGTCTCCCTTTGCCCCGCAACCGAAACAGTAGAAAGAGCCTCTTTTCGGGGAAATGAAAAATGAAGGTGTTTTTTCATTATGAAAAGGACAACGGGCTTTATAATTTTGGCCGGCTTTCTCAAGTTTTATGTAAGAGCCAACAACGTCGACAACGTCGAGTTTGTTTTTTATTTCTTCAACTAAGCTACTGGTCATGATTGATCACCAGCGCGCTTTATTTTCAGGCTGCTGGCGGTGTTTCGTCTTCAAAAGCCTCCCCTTTTATTGAGTCTATTTGGGCTTTCAGTTTGGCGATCATCTCAGCTTTTGATCCTTCATTGTAACCGGTACCTGCTGGGATAAGTCGGCCAATTATGACATTTTCCATAAGACCATGCAGAGGGTCGATGCTTCCTTTGGTTGATGAACCAACAAGAACTCTGGTCGTATGCTGGAAAGAAGCGGCGGCAAGAAAACTTTTTCTTGAAAGCGAAACTTCCGATATTCCCATAACCACTGCTTCTGTTTTTGCCGGCTCCAGCCCCTTTTCTTTTGCTATTTCATTTTCTTTCTCCAAAGAATAATTATCTGAGACTTCCCCCGGAGAAAGCATTGTTCCACCAGGACTAATTACTCTTCGGCGAGAAAACATTTGTCTTAAAATTACTTCAATGTGTTTTCTGGAAACGGATTCGCCTTGAAGTTCGTACGGTTTGGACACTTCCCTCACAATATATTCCAGAGTTTTATCTCGGCCGGCTAATTCAAAGAGTTCGTCAATATCGGCTGAACCATCGGTTAGCATTTGGCCTTTATGAACTTTATCCCCGACTTTTATCAAAGGAGTTCTGTTGTAAGCCGCTCGATATTCTGTTTCTGATTTCTTTTTCTTTGATTTGCTCTTGCTTTCGATATCTGGAAGAATGGTAATCACTTTTTCTACTCCCTCGACTTTTATTTCAGTAATAGTGCCGTCCACGCGTGAAATAAGACAAGGGTTTTTTGGTGAACGTTTTTCGAAAAGTTCCTCGACTCTCGGCAGACCTTGAGTGATATCTCCGCCAACCGACGCGGTTCCACCGGCATGAAATGTTCTCATTGTAAGTTGGGTGCCCGGTTCGCCTATGGCCTGAGCCGCAACCGTTCCAACAGCTTCTCCCAATCCAACCAGTTGATTTTTACCGAGATCGTAGCCATAACAATGAGCGCAAATTCCCCGAACCGATTTACAAGTAAGAGGAGATCTGACTTTGACAGTGGTAATACCGGCGTTTTCAATTGTTTGAGCATCGGCTTTTGTGATCAAATGTCCTTTATCGAATATTTTGACATTTTTAGCGTCAATTAAGTCGTCAGCCAAAACCCGCCCTTTTATATTTTTAACCAAGGGTGTTTCAATTCCGGAAGCAGAGGTTTTTGAAATAAACAAGCCTTCTTTAGTTCCACAGTCATTCTCGGACACTGTCAGATCTTGAGCGACCACGAAAAGCTTTCTCGTCAAATAGCCAGCCTTTGCGGTATTTAAAGCCGTGTCAGTTAAACCCTTTCTTGAACCGTGAGTGGTAATGAAATATTCAATCGGGGTCAAACCCTCTTTCATTGAAGAAAGAATTGGAAATTCTATTGTCTCACCTGCCGTATTCTGGATCAGTCCTTTCATACCTATCATTTGAGTGATTTGGGAAAGAGACCCTCTCGCGCCGGAATTTATCAAATCGTGGACGGAAGCGTTTTTCTCAAGCGTGTTTGGAATAAGTTTTTCTATATCACTTTTTGCTCCGTGCCAAATTTCAATATTTTTCCTAAGTCTTTCCTCTGGTGAAAGTAGGCCATCGTTAAATTGCGCATCGACTTTCAAAGATTCCTCTTTGGCTTTTTTGATGACTTCTTTTTTTTCCGCCGGCACTTTAACATCATCTATTCCCCAGGTCGTGCCGGAAACTGTGGCATACTTGAAACCAAAAGCTTTTATTTTGTCCAAAATAGGAGCTATATTATCCAACCCGTATCGCTCGATAAGGTCATCTATCAAAGCGCCCATTTTTTTCCTATCTATTTCCCTGTTTATGTAGGGATAATCGGAAGGCAGAACGCTGTTGAAAAGCAATCGTCCGACTGAAGTTTCAAAAAGCTCGCCTTTAAATTCCTTATATTTCGGTTTTTCTACCGGCAAAACTTTTATTTTTGCCCGAAAGTCAACGATACCGTAATCATAAGCTGTGATTGCCTGATTTGGCCTCGGAAAAATTTGACCTTCACCTCGAGCACCTTCAACAATTTTTGTCATCAAATAACAGCCTAATATTATGTCCAGTTTGTCTATGGAAACAACGACATTTCCACTGCCCGGTTTTAAAATATTTTTATTTGAAGCCATTATTTCTTTAGCTTCTAGTTGGGCTTCGGCGCTTAAGGGGACATGGACAGCCATTTGGTCACCGTCAAAGTCGGCGTTGAACGCGGTACAAACTAAAGGATGGACTTGTATGGCATTACCTTCGATTAAAACCGGCCGAAAGGCTTGGATGCCCAAACGATGAAGAGTCGGAGCGCGATTTAACAATACGTATTTATTGGTTATTACTTCTTCCAAAATCGCCCAAACCTCCGGAATGCCTTCGTCAATAAGTTTATTTGCGCCTCTTATATTGAATGCTAATTCTCTTTTTATCAGTTCCGAAATAACAAATGGCCGGAAAAGTTCCAAAGCCATATGCTTTGGCAAACCGCATTGATCTAGCTGTAGATTCGGACCGACAACAATAACCGAACGACCAGAATAATCTACTCTCTTTCCGAGAAGGTTTTGACGGAACAAACCTCTTTTACCTTTTAAGTTATCCGATAAAGATTTCAATTCTCGTCTTTGCGATGCGGTAAGAGCGCCGGCGCTGTTGCTACCATGTCTTATTGAACTGTCGAGAAGAGCATCAACCGCTTCCTGGAGAATTCTTTTTTCGTTTCTCAGAATGACATCCGGCGCTTTTATTTCTAGCAATTTTTTCAATCGGTTGTTTCGGTTTATCACCCTTCTATACAAATCATTTACGTCCGAAGTGGCAAAACGGCCTCCATCCAAAGGCACCATGGGCCTTAAACCCGGAGGAATAACCGGGATTCTTTTTAGAAACATCCATTCCGGTCTTTGCCCGGAAGAAACAAGCGCCCGGATGAGAGAAATTCTTTTATTTATTTTTTCTCTTTCCGCCGAAGATGCTTCTGGTTCGGCTTTCTCTAATTCAACCAGAAGTTTTTTTAGATCTATATCTCGACAAATATTGTATATAGCCTCAGCACCGATTCCGGCTTCAAACAAAGTGCTATAGCGAATTGAGTAAGAATGATATTGAATTTCATCCAAAACCAGCCCCTCTTTTATTCCCTCGACCTCCTTTTTTGCTTCCAATAATTTTTCCTTTAGGGCTTCTTTCGTTCTATCGTCAGTGGCTGTTTTTACTTTTGATTTAAACTCCGAGTCCAAATCTCTTAAGATTCGGGCTTTTTCTTCCAAATAAACTTTTGTCACGATATAACCTGCAAAATATATGACTTTTTCAAGGTCGGATGAAGACATGCCGAGAACTAAGCCAAGCCGGGATGGCATGCTTCTTAAAAACCAGATGTGGGAAACAGGTGTGGCAAGATCTATATGTCCCATTCTTTCTCTCCGAACAATAGCTCGAGTAAGTTCTACTCCGCATTTCTCACAAATTATTCCCTTGTATCGGATGCCTTTGTATTTTCCACAATAACATTCGTAATCTTTTTCCGGTCCGAATATTTTTTCGTCAAAAAGTCCGCTTTTTTCGCTTCGTTGAGTTCGATAGTTTATTGTCTCAGGTTTCGTCACTTCTCCATTTGACCAATCAAGGATCCTTTCCGGCGACGCGACTCTTATCGATAACGCTGAGAAATCATTCTCGGCATTTATGAATTTTGCGAGATTATTATTCATTTGAGTGGTTTTTGTTTAGAAAGCGTTTTTTTTGCTTGCTGGGATCCGACAAGTTCCCAGTTTCTTCCTTGATTAATTCAACATCCAATCCCAGACCCCTTAAGTTGTTTACAAGAACATTAAATGCCGCTGGTGAATTTGAAATTTCTATAGGAACACCTTTGACAATTGCGTCAAAAGTAGCAGAACGACCAATGATATCGTCTGATTTAACAGTCAACATTTCCCTCAAAGTATAGGCCGAACCATGGCCGAGCAACGCCCAGACCTCCATTTCTCCAAACCTTTGGCCTCCACCCTGAGCTTTTCCACCTAGAGGTTGCTGGGTAATAAGCGAGTAAGGACCAATGGAGCGCATGTGTATCTTGTCTTCGACCATATGGTGAAGTTTGAGAATATACATATAGCCGACCGCGATTTCTTTGTTGAAAGTTTCTCCAGTTCGGCCGTCGAACAAAATCATCTTGCCAGTTTCGCTCAAGCCGGATTTTTTTAACTCTTCTTTTATCTCACTTTCCGAAGCTCCGGCAAAAGGCGGAACTATTGCCTGATAACCTAAACTGTTTGCTGCCATGCCAAGATGCAATTCCAAAATCTGACCCAAATTCATTCTTGAAGGAACCCCAAGGGGGGTCAAAATTATATCAATTGGGGTACCATCGGCCATATAAGGCATGTCTTCGATAGGCAAAACCGTTGAGATGACCCCTTTGTTTCCATGACGACCAGCGAGCTTATCTCCCGGAGAAACATTGCGAAGCTCGGCTACTTCTATATGTATTCTCTTTATAATTCCAGACTCAAGTCGGTCGCCTTTTTCTCTGGAGAAAACCTTAACACCTATTACTCTGCCTTGTTTACCATTTTCCATCCTTTTTGAAGTATCTTTAACATCTCTGGCCTTTTCTCCGAAAAGCGAACGAAGTAGTCTTTCTTCTGGAGTGAGTTGGGTTTCTCCCTTAGGCGTTATTTTGCCGACCAATATGTCCCCCGGCCGGACTTCCGCTCCTATTCTAACGACGCCGTCTTCATCCAAATTTTTTAATTTAGTTTCTCCGACATTTGGAATATCGTGAGTGGTTATTTCCGGACCCAGTTTTGTATCTCGAACATTGACGACAAACTCCTCTACGTGGATGCTTGTAAATTTGCTGTTTTTGACCAATCTTTCGGAAATTATAATGGCGTCTTCATAATTTGAACCCGACCAGGACATAAAGGCTACTAAAGCGTTCTGGCCGAGCGCCGCTTGGCCATTATCGCTTGATGAAGTATCAGCCAATAAATCCCCTTTCTTGACCTTTTCGCCGATTTCAACCGCCGGTCTCTGATGAAAAGTGGTAAAACCGTTCGTTCGATTAAAATTAACCAACCGATATACCTTTTCTTTGCCCTTTTCGATTTTTATTTCCACCTCCCTTGCGTCAACTTAGGAAACAGAGCCTTCTTCTTCGGCAAAAATCAATCGGCCGGAATCTTTGGCTGCTTTTTCTTCTATGCCCGTTGCCACTAGTGGCGCTTCGGGAATGAGACAAGGAGTTGCCTGTTTCTGCATATTTGAGCCCATAAGCGCCCGGTTTGCATCGTCGTGATCCAAAAAAGGAATCATTGATGTGGCGATTGAAAACGGCTGCCAAGTCGCGACATCTATAAAATCGACATCCTTTTTGTTTACTACGGTCGGATTGCCGTTAATACGGACTTCAACCTCTTCAGGAACTATGTTCATATCTTTATCATAAGGCGTGGCCGCGTGGGCAATTCGGAAATTTTCTTCTTCCAGAGCATTAAGATATTTAACCTCTTTAGTTATCTTGCCGTTTTCTACTTTAGC
>CAZFCM010000032.1:0-4899 GCA_964517725.1 uncultured Candidatus Saccharibacteria bacterium
AAGTTCATATGATGTCTCGCGGAGCATTCAATGCGTTATTGAAAACGCTCGAAGAACCTCCTTCCCATGTGATTTTTGTTTTAGCCACGACCGATCCGGAAAAATTGCCAGAGACGGTCGTTTCTCGCTGTCAGCATTTTAAATTTCGTCGACCGAATGAGAAAATTTTAAGAGAGATGGTTGTTTCGGTCGCTAAAAAAGAAGGCTTTTTGATAGAAGTCTCATCGGCCGAACTTATTGCCACTTTAAGCGACGGTTCGTTTCGAGACGCGATAGGCATTCTCCAAAAAGTTATAAGTTCTTCGGCTGGTAAAAAAATTTCAATTCGGGAAGTAACATTGGCAACGGGTGTTTCGGATTCTGTTCTTATAGATCGGATAATTGAAGGTTTGGAAAAGGGAGAATCGGATATGGCGATAAGAGCGGTGAGGGAGGCTTATTTGGCTAATGCTGATATGAAAGCCTTGGTTAAGTTGGTTGTGGGCAGGATCCGCGCCATTTTAATTTTACGCTATGCTCCTTCGACAGTGGCTGAAATAAAAGAGGAGGTAGGTGAGAATGAATTTGTTTTTTTAAAAAAGATTGCCGACAATCCGAAAGGGCGGATAGACGCCAAAGTTTTAGCCAGATTGCTTTCAGTTTATGAGGATTCAGGTCGGACCCATTTGCCACAGATGCCGCTTGAAATAGCGATAATGGAAATCACAAGCAAGCTTTACTGAGCTTTCTGGATTTTTTGTTTTTTTCTTTTAATGTGTTTATATTGGTGAGATTGAAATATGCAAGGCAAGACGTTAAACTAAAGTCGTTATCTTTTGTTTGGCTTTTTGCCGGCAAAATATAATATATTGCGGGATCGTCTAATGGTAGGACACGGGCCTTTGGAGCCTGGTATCTTGGTTCGAGTCCAAGTCCCGCAGTTTGGAACGCAGTGAGAAACTGATGGAAGCAAAGTGTACTTTGCGACAGGGACTCGAACGGCGGAGTATAAAATTTTCAGCAGAAAATTTTTCGAGCCGGTGTCCAGACAAATTTTTACGACGGTAAAAATTTAGTCGAGGGAGAGATTCCCTGGCCGGCAGCAATGGACGCAAATAATAATGTTAATTTATGGCAAGGGGGGTCTTTGCCGCAGGCAGTAAAGATATCTTTCTGGTATTCTCAAATTTTGATATACTTTAATTAATGATAGAAAAAAATAATGCGATCCCTGCTTCATATTTGTTTTTGGAAAAAGACGGAAAATTTCTTGTTGCCCGCCGGTGTAATACAGGCTATCAAGATGGAAATTATCAAGTACCTGCAGGACATGTAAACAAAGGAGAGCTTCCTAGCGAAGCGTTGATTCGTGAGGCAAAGGAAGAAATTGGTATAGACCTTGTTCCAACCGATTTTGAATTAGTTCATATTTCTTATAGGCCGAAACATGATGCTACCGATAACCGAGTGGATTTTTTCTTTAGGGCTAAAAAATGGAAGGGGGAAGTGAAAAATATGGAACCGAATAAATGTGATGACTTAAGATGGTGTTCACTTGATGAGATGCCTGAAAACGTAACACCTCATGTTCGAGATGCTTTCGAATGTGTGCAGAAGGGAATTTTTTACAAAGAGCTTGGAATTTCTTTTTTAAAAAAGAATGGTCTTTACACGCTTTGATAAGCTTAAGTTTTGAAAAATGTTCCAACTTCGTACCACACGGCCAGAAATTAGCTGAAGGATGATTTATGCGGGACTTGGATTAGCGAAGGGGTCGGGGAACGGGGAGGTTCCTCGTTGTGGAGAGCAGTGAGCAAAGCGAACGTTGAGAACGAATGAGTTCTCAAGGAGGAGCGAAGTGACGACGTCCAACTCCCGCAGCCAGCTTGAGCGTCGCTCGAGACACGTCGATGTAATAGTTATCGGTAAATGTGTATACTTAAAGGAAGTGAGTAAAAAGGAACCAGAATATTTAAATGACGGCGATCCGTGGATATTAGCTGAAGATATCCCTGATATCGATTTCCAATTTTCCCAGATTTGGCTCTCGTCGTTCGTCAACAATTTATATAAAACTGTAGGTCAAAACTATAGAAAAATTCTCTGCATATACAAAGGCTACAACTTGAAATTCTACTATGGTGAAAATGATTCCGATGAGCTCGCAAAACACATACTTAAGCTTATTCTTGATGACACAAGATTTGGCGAAAGAATTAATAATGAAATACGGCGCCTCTCGAAGAAGTTTAAGAATTATTCGGAGCAAATAAATCGAGAATTTCTCGAAAACCTCTCAGGTCAGGAACTTGCAGATTTTTATAAGAATTTAGATGAACTACACACAGAGCTTTATATTTGGGGTTGGGTACCAAACGCGGTGGACATGTTCCATGCCAATTTTACCAACTACCTAAAAGGCATCGTTTCATCTAAGTTGCCTGAAGACAAAGTTAGTCAGGCGCTCATGGTCCTCAGTACAAGTCCGGAAAAGAGCATCGTTCAGCAGGAACACGAGTCTTTTCTTAGTCTTGTTAGCTTGAAACAAGAGGGAGTTTCCCAGTTAAAACTAGATCAGGCAATTAAGAGACACTTGGACAAGTATTTTTACTTGAAACATCTATGGATTGGTAAGGAAGGCATCTACGATACCAGATATTACAATACAGAAATTGATAGATTCATTACTTCAGGTGAAATTGCCCACGAATTGTTAGAAAAAGAGAGGGATATTCTAACAGAGACTATTGCAGAACGGGAAGAAATCATAAAGAGAATAAAGCTCGATAAGAAGCAAATTGCTGTTTTTAATGTCTACGCCGACTTTGCTGTTACAAAACTAGTCCGGAGGGATGCCCAAATTTACTGGGCGTACAAAATGGATTTTGTTTTTGAAGAATTAAGTAAACGATTGAAAATTTCGTTTATGGAAAGCAGGTTTTTGTTCCCAGACGAGATTATCGATGCCCTAGAAACAGGTCATCTTAGTGAGAAACTGAGGCAGGAGATCAAGGAACGAACTAAATATTGTGTGTATTACGCGGAGAAAGGTTTAGATACCCTTTTTTTTGGTGAAGATGCAAGAAGACTCGAATCGACTTTAAAAAGCGAATCTCTTGACGGAATTACCGAGATTAAGGGTCAGACTGCTTGTGTGGGAAAAGCTACTGGAAAGGTTAGGGTTATCAATTCTATTGATGACATGCGAAAAATGGAACAGGGCGACGTTCTAGTTAGTATCGCTACAAACCCGGATATTGTTCCCGCTATGAAAAAGGCGGCCGCGATTGTTACTGAACAGGGTGGTATTACCTCACACGCCGCAATTGTCTCTAGAGAATTGAGAACGCCGTGTGTTATCGGGACAAAAATCGCTACAAAAGTCTTAAAAGATGGCGATATTGTTGGGGTTGATGCGAATGAAGGGATTGTAAAGATTCTTAAGAGAAAGTAATGCGCTCAAGTGCCGTCGATTGGTCGTGGAAAAATTGGTTTAAACGGTCAAACAGGGCTTGACCGACCGCGGTTCTAGCTCAAGTTGGCCAGAAATTAGCTGAAGGATAATTTATGCGGGACTTGGATTGGCAAAATGCCTTTTCCGAAAATGTGTTGTGTCTCCTGAACAAAATCCGAACTTTTTACCAACAAAATCCCGATGTGGAATGAATCGTTCCGCCACTGCCTCGCTTCTCTCGGCAACACCAAAGAAAAATGTCTCTTGCTTTCTTGATTTGGCGGGGTTGAATTTTTTCTTGAAAGTGGAAAGGACATTTTTCTTTGGTGTTCTGCCCTCAAGGTCTCGGGCAGGTGGCGGAACAATGCGGACGAAGTTTTGCAAAAACTATTTTTTGGGGAAAGGATTTTGCAAAACTTCGACTCATTTGTTTTTGAATTCGGATGTCGCAAATGGAAAAGGAGGGGTTTGGGGATGAATTTTCCATTTGCTCCTCTTTTTATTTTGGCAAAATTCGGGGCGGACATCATTGTTACAGTATATCATATCATTGTGATATACTGTACTCATGAGATATACTATAGATAATGCAAAACGAATCAGCAAAACTTGGTTTGAACCTGAAAAGGATCAGAACCAAGAAAGGTATATCGCAAGGGGATATTGCACGAACGCTAGAGGTTAGTCGTGGTTTTATTAGTACCATTGAAAATGGGAAAACAAATCCGACACTTGCAACTATTACCAATATTGCCAAAGCGCTCGGTGTTTCGAGCGATGAGCTTTTGAAATAATCCTCAAAATTAAAATATGAACGAAAAATTAACGACAAGTGGTGTTCCTGAATCACCGAAAAATCCTTCGGAAAGCGAAGAAAAGAATGTAGTGCAACCTCAGATCGAACAAATTTCTGAGGAAAAGAAACTGAAATTGCAAAACGAAATGTATCGTCATCTCGTATATTCCCAAAGATTTTCCGGTGAAAAAATTTATGCTGATGCCGAACACTTAGCCGTAGCCAGAAAATTTGCAGAAGAAAATGCAAATAACTTTGAATGTTTTCACACTTTAGAATTTAAGAGACGGATTATTTATCCACTTCTTAAAGCTGAACCTGAATTAGTGGCTGAAGTTAAAAAAATACTTGGTTATACAAGTGAAGATTTAGAGGAGGTAATTTTTGCGCAGGTAACTAGCCGTTACAGCGGATTAAATCTAGAAGACTTGACCAAAAAATTCGGCTTATCTCAAAAATTTCAAGATCGAGTTACTGATGAGTCTATTCTCCAAAGTCTTATGGATTATAGTTATATTTCAAATCTTGATTACAATATAAAGAAGTTGGATGACTTTGGAGACGAAAAGCGTGCTGAAAATATTATTAAAACAGCAATTAGGAAAATGGCGCAGGGTAATAGTTTTGTAAGTTCTGGTGGATGGTTTGTAAATGTCCGTGACAAATTTAG
>CAZFCM010000032.1:4909-6723 GCA_964517725.1 uncultured Candidatus Saccharibacteria bacterium
TTTAGAACCATATTCGATGTAAACGAATTTATAAAATCACCTGAAATGAAGGCTATTGCGCTAGATAAAATACAGAAAAATCTTATTACTGGACAGCTGTCGGATATTGAAGCCTGGATGAAATTTACCGGTTGCAGTTCCAGTGATGTAAAAAAATTAGAAGAATATCAGCATTACATTGATACTCTTTTTTATGCAGAATTACCTCCGCAACCAGAAAAAGGAGAAGATCCATTTTGGGGTTTTCGTGATGTGCGCAGGAACTTTTATCTATTGAAAAAAGTAAAAGATCTTTTTGATTTACCTGATGATGTTTATGAAACAGATATATTTCAAGATCAGATCAGGCCGGAATTGAACTCACTAGGTTTATTTAGAGACGCTGATAGAAATGATGTCAGAGATGTATTGGCAAAATATCATATTAAGCGTGAACAGCTAAACACTAGTGATTTTAAAGCAAAATTGATAGAAGAAACTTGCAGTTTACTCAAACACGGAGGCGATTCTGGTTTAGAGCGAGCGAAGAAACTGTTGGATAATTTTGGTGTGCTAAAACTTTCCGACCCGGAATTTCGTCAACCTATAATTGACGCCGTAGTTCGGCTGCTAACTTTTCATCACAGTACTGATGGAGTAAATGACCTACTGGATATAGTTAATCTATCTGAAAATGAAAAAAAAGAAATAGGCGTGAGGACATGCGTCAATAATATTAAAGAATCAAGGGGCAACGATCTAGAAAATATACAGAAGGGGTTCGGGATTATCTTCGATATAAATTCGCCGGAATATATTTCTGCGGTGCAAGAAACATTAGTTGAATCTTTGAAAAGCGGTGATCTTCGAGGAATCGGCGGTTTGCGTTTCTCTGCTGAATTTTTAGCTCGGACAGAAATTAGAGATTTAGCCAGTCAAGCTATTGTTCTTTCTATACAAAAATCCTATTGGGAGTCGGTAAAAGAACTAAAAACCCTTTTCCGCTTTGAGGACAATACAATTATCGAGATTGCTCTAAAACATATTAACCATGAGCAAATAATCTCCAACTTAACCACAGAAATTGAGGACGAGGGGAACGATGGAGATGAAGATGACGCAGAAGACATCGGTGATTTTATCTCAGCACTGCAAGGAGTAGCGCCGACTCTTACCGTGGAACATATTTGGCAAGCCAATCCAAAACTTCAAAAATACGCTGAAGCTCTTCAAAATAGATTTTCATTTATTATGTTGGAAAAAACACGATCATTCGAATTCACTATATTTCTTATGGAAACTATAGGTACTTCCTCGGAAGTATTTTCTGCATTGGAAAAAGCGCCATTTTTAGCTAACGCCATGGAAGGAAATCCTCGTTTTGCTATAAAACTTCTTCGGCAGTACTCAAAACTGGACAACTTATCTCAAGAGAACATTACCTTTCTCTTTAATGCAAAATCAGAAATTAAATCAGATGGTGTTTCTGACGACCTCATCTTTGCTGAGATAAATAAAAGATTAGTTAGCTATAAAGATAACGCCAAAGTTATTGAAGCATACCAAAAAGAAGACATAGATATGGATGCATGGCTCAATTTTCCCAAGGAAACAGAACTTAATCTTGTTGAGGGTAATGAGTCGGTTTCTGCTGTTGCGCTTTCTGAAAATTTTGAAAGACTTGGAAATTCATACAAGAAATATTTGGGTAGTATTAAAAGTGGAATAGAAGAATACAAAGAAGAACTGGCAAAGAAACGTTTACCGTCAATTGACATGGCGGAAATGGGTGCACAAATCAGCCAAATGAGAATTCGAAAAGAGAATGCTGAACT
>CAZFCM010000033.1:0-6622 GCA_964517725.1 uncultured Candidatus Saccharibacteria bacterium
AAAAAATGAACACTTCTTCCGAGACCCATTATCCGAGATTTACCTAAAAGGCTTATTTTTTCACGACCTTCTCCTAAAACCGCCAGGCCTGTATTTGGATATCTGGAAACAACCTTCTTCAAAACCCGGAGAGCTAAACTAAAATTTTTTTCTGGTTCCATCCGGCCAACCATTAACAAAGTAAAACGCCAGTTAGGAAAACGGCGTCTCAGATCTTCAGGCTCAACTTGAATATCTTTTTCTCCAACAAATATTGGCAATATATCTATTCTTGATTCATCGATCCTTTTTCCATAACGAGAAATTATAGAATTTTTTACCCTTTCAGAAACAACCCTAATCCGATCAGCTTTCGAAAGCACCCGACCAGCTAAAAAAAGACGTACTCTGTTTAAAAACGATTGGCGTTTAAAAAACGGGCTCAAAAAGTCTGTGTGGACTTGGATATGGAGTCGGGCTTCAGTTTTGGATGTCGCCCATTTACTAGCTAATCCGGCTTCAAAAGGGTCCTGGGCGCTTATAACCCAACTATCATCTTTCTTGCCAGACTTAATTATTTTTCTAGCAAGTCGATTGGCATCAAAAGGGTAAAAAAATTTGCTAAAAGAACGAGTTGGGTAAGCTAAAACATTATCAGCAATTCTAATTACCGATCGATGTCCGTCTTCTCCAGAAACTTTAAAATTATTCTTGGTAAAAACTACTATATGCAATTCGGAAAAAAGCGCGCCATAACCAACCATCCGTTTCCAAGCCAAACTCCCATTTTCGAAAATTGTTCTGTCGCTCCCTATAAAAATTACTTTTATCATACTATTTTTCGACTACTTCAACCTTCTCGTCAAAAACAGCCATAAATTCGCCGGCAATATCGTTGTAATCTCGGCTAAAATTTATTTTTTCCAATTTGGCAATTTCTGATTTGTAAATTTTTTCATCGCACATTTTCTCAAAACCCTTACCGATACTTTCCACATCATTCGGGTCGACTTCAACACCCGCCTTGCCAAGCCGGTCTTTTATGCCGTTATACTTTGTTATTACAAACGGCTTGTTAAAAGAAATCGCTTCAATTACAGAATTCGGACTTATATCGCCTAAAGAAATAACTGCCAGAGCATAACATGATTTTAGTTTTTTTTCGTACTCTTCAGGAGAATAGACGCCTCGATCAAGTTTTATATCCGGATTTTTTTTCCTAGCTAATTGAAATCCTTCTTCCAAGAAATCCAAATTCTTCATTGCTATTTGTCTGCTTGCAGCTAAAAATACTTTTTCGACCGGAACCTCAGACGGCCTTTTCGGCGGATAACAATTTTCTATTATCCTGACCTTGTCGAAGTTAAGACTGTAAAATCCGGCCCAAATATCTCTCTGCCAAGCAGTGCTAAAAACCAAAAAGTCGACATAGTCTATTAAAAAATTATGAATTTTTAGAATTATTCTTTCTTTTGCCGACAACTTCGGAAGAATAGTATAAAAATCCGGTAATGGTATTTTTATACCGGAACGTTCTAAATAAGACTCCCAAAGGAAATCGCCCCCTGTTCGAACAATCGATCTTTTTCCTAAAATAAACGCCGCCAAAACCGCAGGAAAACCGACACTTACCGTATCCAAAGCAATCACCCCGTCGGATCTTGCCATTTTAAAAATGGCTCGCAAAAAATAATAAAACTGCCTCAAACCCCAAGGCATTTTCTTTTCTATGCCATAAGACAAAACAAAAACTTCATGCCCCATCTTTCTAAGAGAATTTGCCAAATTTTCGGCATACTTGGCTGGACCGCCAACATCAGGCGGATATATGCCCGTCGCTATCAGAATTTTCATCACTAATACTCTAAAACAAAAAGGGCCGTTTCGCAACTATCGTCGCGAAACGGCCCAGCCTTTAGCCCTAAGAAAGCCAGCTCGAAACCAATGAAAATTGCGCTTCCAGATTTTTCCGCCGGCCAAAGAGGAAATGAACCGGACTAACTTCCGGAACCACAACTCCTTTCCAGCCAGAAGTTCTCAAATAACGCGCAAACTCCTCTATTGGCAAATCCCCAGTGCCAAGAGGCACATTACGACCCCTTTCCCAAGAACAATCGGCCAAATGAACCTCGACCACTCCACCGGTCTCCTTTCTGAAGTATTCAAAATTGTCAATCAAGGTTCTCAGAAGAACACTTCTGTCCCGAGGAAAATAATTGATTCTCCCCGGCCAGCCGATCTGCCATTCAATCGTGTGGAAAGTGTCAAAAACAACCCTCGCCGGAGTGCCCTTGACTCTTGCGCAAAAGGTCTGGAAACTCATTGAGAAATTTCCCGACTTAGCCACCGAAACTGTTTGGTACCAATACCTTTCCTCCATCAAGAGCGTATCAATCTCATTGGCATAAGCCACGACCGGCGTTTTTGGATTAATTCTTGCCGAAGGAAATCTCAAGTTCGATCCGAAAATGTCATCGCCCGGCAAAAACCCAACAAGACTTAGAACCTCCCAAATTAACGAAGGAGATGTCGCTTCCGCGGGAGAGAACGACTGATGAAAATGGATTCCGAGTCCTCTGCCGTGAGCCGATTTGACCAACTCGCTGTACTCTCTTCGTCCTCTTCCGGCATAAAAAATCTCCACGCCGTCAAGTCCTAATTCTTCGGCCAACCAGATTGTCCGCCAAGGAGAAAGGACCGGAGGGACTGTCATGCTCGATAGAAACAATTTCATTCAAAGACCTTTCCTTTTTAAGTTTTGTTTTACCAGTGTCAATTATATCACAAATCATAAAAAAAGCAAGGGTTACCCCCGCTCCGATGAGTTATTTCAATCACTTTTTAATTCTTAATATCCAGGACACATCCGCTGACTTCGGCCAATCTCTCGAGAGGTACTTCCCCAACAATAGTAGTCGAAGCGATTTTCCAAGTCGGATATCCTTCTATTCCAGCCAATTCGCAACTCTTGGGATCTTCTGTACATTCTACATATTTTATATGTCTAAAAGATTGACCAAAAGCCTTTTTCTGGTTCTGGCAATGTCCGCACCAATAAGCTCCGTACATCACCGCCCCTTTTTCACCGAGACATCTGGCAAATTCATCGAGATTTCCGTATTTGCCTGAATCTTTTGGCAAAAAAAAGACCGTGGACAAAACAACTACCACGAAAATAATCGCTAATCCAACACGCTTCGAATTAATATTCGATTTACTTTCCAATTTAAAAAAACAAACTCATAATTATTACTCGTCGCAACAATTAGCCAACTTTGTGGTCAAGTTTTCAATCGTTGTTGACGAATCATCTTCGATTGCCTTTTTCATCTCTTTCACAGAAATCAACCTCAAGCGCAAAGCCCAAAAAACTGAATAAATCTTGTAAGCGTTATCAAAAACTTTCTTCGCCTCATCTTTCCGGCTGTCAGCTTGAAGTTTGACACCAACCTCTATAAGCCTCATCGTCGAAGCGAGAAGATGTTTTGTCGCACACCAAGTTTCACCCTCGTGTTCTCCGACCAAGAGATGAAGCGCGTCTTTTCTAACCTTTCTAACCTCTTCCGCTGAATCGAAATACGAATCTTTGCCGGTTTTTTCAGCAGTAAAGAAAAAATGCTCCTCCAGACTTATCAAATTCATCACCGCAATGCTAAGATCTTCGGCCATAGACAAATCAGCGCCTTTTTCGCCTCTTAATCTTTCAATCAATTTTGCGAAATTTTCTTTTGAATACTTTTCTTGCATTTTTAAAAACTTAGACTGGCCTTTACATTAAACCATAAAATTAGCTCGTCAAGAATATCACAAAGGCTAGCAGTATCATAGCCACCCCGGCAAAAAGTCTCCCCCGACCAGCCGCTTGTTTTTTCCATTCCTCCGCCTTTTTTATAAGCGTTGGATCGCTGGCAACAAGAAGAATGACGACAAGAGGCATGATAAAAATAAGATTGTATAAAAAAAGATAAGACAGACCAATACCTGTTGCGTTGTCATGAAGGAGACCGAGAATCATAAGATAGGGTCCGCCAGTGCAAGGAAATTCAAAAAGAGCCACCAATATCCCGAGAAATAAAGCTCCTGGAAAAGAAGCTTTGCTTATAAGAGCAGCCATCTTGCCGTGAATAAAATCAGGCAATTTGAATTTCACAGAGAGTTGGGGAAATGAAAAAGAAAGTATGGCTAATAAGCCAAGAAACAATAAAACAGCCGCGCCTGTTTTTCCAAGGATATGAGGAATACCAAAAAAGCTGAAAACTCTTAATAGGCCGAGCCCGACCATAAAGTAAACCAAAAATATTCCAGCTATATAAGCCCCGCCTATCTTCAAAACTCTTCCCCGACTAATACCGAGACCAAAAAGGAAAGACATAGTTATTACAAGAACAGAAAAAGCGCAGGGGTTAACACTGTCAACCAGAGCAGAAGAAATCAAGACAGGCAAAAAAACTAAATCGGTCGGCGAAATTGGCCGGCTACTCATTCCTGTAACCGCAAAGGAAACAACTACCGCCAGGACAAGGGCACCAAAAACTATCGCTGTTTTTCTTAGACCAGACATCTACTCTATTATTCCAGCTTTAATCGGAATTTTCAACAATTCTCGCCTTTCCCAATCATTTCCAAAAACCGCATCGACATACAACCTGGCCTCGGAAAAACCAATGCCCGTTTTAACCGGATAAAATCGAAACCCTAATTTCATTATTCCCCCAGCCGGCAAAAGAAAACCAAGCGGTCGAGAATTTTCCTCTTTAGGCAATCCGAACGGACCGAAAACATCCTTGCCGACCGGCAATTCAGCCTCAAGACATTCGCAATCAGTGTAAATTTTATTTATCAGATAATCGTACTGACCTGTGTTTTCAACGCTGAATTCCCTTTTTATTGCCGGACTTTTTATGTTTATAAAACCTAAATCAGTCCGGTGAATTTCCTTAACAATCAGGTTTTTATTAACAAAAATCTTATTCCCCCAACCAAACCAAAATATAAAACCAAGAAAAATCGCCGGTAATAGAAGATAAACCGAAAAATTAATAAAATTTCTCATGTTCCCGTAGATGATAAAGTGAGAAACAATTATAACACATCCAACGGCGCCACCTTTACATAAAAAATTTGCCCACGAAAGACGGAGAAATTCTATCCCAATCGTATTTTCCTAAAACCATTTTCTGAGCATTCTGGACAACATTTTCCCTGACTGATTTGTCTCTAAGAACGATTAGAATCTTTCGGGCAACATCTTCAGGATCTTCCGGCAGGGCGACAAGACCGGTTTCCTTATCTTTTAAAAATTCGGCAATCCCACCAACCGAAGTTGCCACTACTGGCAAACCGACAGCCATTGCTTCAAGAAAAGCGATCCCTTGACCTTCGGTCCTAGAAGGCCGACAAAAAACATCGCCCGCCGAAAGATATTCGGGAATTTGCTCGGGCGAAATTGAACCCGTAAAAATCACCCTGTCCTCTTCTCGAAAATCATCAGCCATTTTTTTTAACGAATCCAAAAGCGGTCCGTCACCGATCACAAGCAATTTGATTTCAGAAGACATAAATTTCAAAGACCGGATAAGAATGTCCAATCCGTTCTTTTCGACCAAACGCGAAACTGTAATTATAAGACTCTCTTCGGGAGAAACTCCGTAACGAAACCTTATCTTGTCTCTGGCCTCGCTCGTTCCTGATTTGAATTTTTTGAGATCAACCCCGTTTGGTATCACTTCCACTTTTTTTGCTCCCATCTTAAGCCCCCAATCAGCTAAATAACTCGATATAGCTTGAACTTTTTCAGCCTCAGAAAAAGCTCGATCAAAAATCGAGCGAAAAATTTTCACTGATTTTTTATTGGAAAATTTGTCGAGATTGTCACCTTCCTGAAGAGTTAAAATAAAGGGTATTTTCCGGACAAAAGTCCTTATTAAAACAGCCGTCATCCCCATAAAAGACATAATCGACCAAATCTTGTCGTATCGGCATATCCTATCCAATTTTTTAGCCTTAAAAACAGCTAAAATGGGAAATAAAATCTTATTAAGATAAAGCGGAAAACGGACCAATTCGGCCGGTCGCGGATTTTTAATTGAAAATCCAACCCGATAAACATTAATGTTTCCGACTCGTTCGAATTTCGGCAAATTAGAATTTAAACGCAAAGTAATCATGTCAAAAAACGCATCTTTTTCAAAAACCCGGTCTGTAATCTCTTTAACGGCTATCTCGGCCCCACCTATCATGTCTGGCAGGTAAACAAGAGACAGTATCAATATCCTTTTATTTTTATTTTTTTCCATCTTCTATGTCTTCAAAAATTTCGAAATCTTCCGCTTTTGGGCCACTAACTGATAAAACTAACCCCTGAGTCGAATCCTTATCGACCAAAACCGCCCCGGAACGCTTTGAGAATAACATCCCTAGAACGCCAACGCCAATCAAACCTATCAACGCCAAAATCCAATCGATAATCCCGTCGCCGGAACCGGAAGTTGATTTATAAACCAAGGCCGAATTCTGCGAAGCAACAGAACCTCTATTCTGGTTATAATCCGAATCACTCTTCTTATTTTCATTTTTTTCTTTTGATGAATCAAAACCAATCTTAATTTCCTGTTCGATTTTTGGTGGATTGGTAGAATGTGTC
>CAZFCM010000034.1:0-2609 GCA_964517725.1 uncultured Candidatus Saccharibacteria bacterium
CTGAAGATCAAATAATAACTTCCGACCCCTCCCAGCTTTTGGCCATAAAAAAAGGGAAGGCCGAGCTTAATATGGCCGAATCTTAAAAATGGCCGATTTTAAAACTGGAAAAACCGGCGCTAGTAGCGGAAAAACTGCTCCTTCAAGCGAAAGAAAAGGGGTCGATGCAAAAACCGCTGGACAAATGAATAGTGACAATAATCAGACCGAAAACAAACTCTCAACCGTTGGTTGGCTACTTCTAGCTAGCGCGGCCATTATGATCGATCTTGGACAAGCCGGATTGTCTACAATAACCCTGGGCACCCTGGGCACTATTGTGAATATAATCATTGATATCTTCGTCGGATTATCTCTTTTTATGTTCTTACTTATGAAAGGCATGCTCGACCTAAAGGTCGGTATCAGCGTCCTTTTAGGGTTTGCTGCGGATTTTTTGACAATTGGGATAGCGCCAGCTTGGACGATTGATATCGCCTACATTTGGCTGGTAACCGACGGCGCCAAAAAAGCAAACATCGTACCTGTTGTCGGCGAACAAGCGAGGGAGGCGGCGGTCAAAATTCTTTCCAAAGGAAAAAAATAGACTGTTCGTTTTTTTGTTATGTTATAATAATAAACGTATGAGATTCCGAATTGTCCTCACCTTAATTATGCTAGCGGTTTTTGTTCCTTTTTGTTCAAAAGCCCAACTCTCCGGTGGAGCAGAGATAGCCAACCTGACTATCTCGCCAGAAAAGCCGGGCCCTAATCAGACTGTCAAAGCGACCCTTTCAAGCTTTGTCACTGATCTTGGAACTTCCGATATAGCTTGGCTCTTGAACGGAGAAAATGTCACTTCGGGCAAGGGAATGCATACTTTTTCTTTCAAAACAGGCGACCTTGGCAAAAAAACAACGCTTGAAGTCATTATGATAAGCGCCGAGGGCTTTCCTTTTTCAAAAAGTTTGAGCTTCTATCCGGCCAAAGTCAGTCTTGTCTATGAGTCTCTCGCTTACATTCCGCCTTTTTACAAAGGCCGGGCTTATTTTCCTTACTTAGGCAGTTTGAAAATCGTAGCCGTACCATCTTTTACCGATGAAAATGGACAAGTCATTCCGCCGGAAAATCTAGTTTTCAATTGGAAAGAAAAAAATCGATTGGTGGCTGAGTCATCTGGGGTTGGGAAGAATATCTATGTTTTTAAAGGCGTAATGCCAATGAGACCGACTCCGGTTTATGTCGATGTTTCCACCCCTGACAAAAGGATGAGCGCTTCGGCTTACATTGAGCTAACGCCGACCGCGCCAAAAGTTGTTTTATACGAAAATAATTCGGAATACGGCATTATGTTCAACAAAGCTCTTTCCGATCCGATTGAATTGACCAAACCAGAAATCAGAATATTGGCCGTGCCTTTGTTTTTTGACATTTCCGGCCCGAATGATTACAAGTTAAAGTACGAATGGAATTTGAACGGCAACGTTTTGAATCAAAACAAAAGCGAGATAGTTCTTAGAAATTCCGGAAACGAAAACGGTTCGGCAAATCTCTCTCTTCAAGTCTCAAACACCGCTGAAATATTTCAATTTGCCAATTTCAGCGCCAATATAAACTTGATCGGAAAATCTAATGTTTTATTAAGATAAGATGAAAAAAATAAAAAAAATCCTGCCCATTCTTGCTTTCATCGCTGTTTTTTCCTTTGTATCGGCCAATTTTTGCTTTGCCGCCATAGAATATGTTGAACTTGCCCCTCTGGACACGAAAGACTGCCAAAAAAACTCCGCTGGAAAATGTATTGTTGTTGTTGGGGCCACCCAGGGTGGTCAATCAAACACTCTGGGCTCTTATATAAACTATCTATACAAAATCGCCGTTGCGGCGGCAAGCGTCTTGGTTGTGCTCATGATAATAATGGGCGGTTTCAGCTATGTCTCTACAGATGCAATCAAAAATAAAGAGGAGGGAAAAGAACAAATAAAAAATGCTCTGGGCGGTTTGTTGCTGATTTTCGCCTCTTGGATAATCTTAAACACCGTCAATCCGCAACTGGTCAAACTAAATATTGTAAGCGACGCGATAAAAAAAGTAACCCGGGAGGAATTTTTGACCATCGGTACAAAAGCTTCTGAAGCTTACGACAAATATTTAGCTGATATGAAAAAGACCATAGATGAAATCAGGAGGGATAATCGTGACGCGGAGGCCGAGGCCGCGGATATGGAAAACTTGTTAGCCAGATTAAATGAAGAAGGGGATGTTTCGAGTGATGAACTGAATGATTTATTGCAAAAATATAATGCTTCAGACATTAATGACCTGAAACAAAAATTGTCGAACGTCGTCGCCGAAACTCGTTCTAAAGCGGAAGTGATAAAAGCTTCAAATTATTTTGAAGCAAGAAAAGATGCCATCCAGGGGGAAGCGCAGGCGGCTAAAACCGCAACAACGCCAAATTTTGACTACAAATCTCGGATCCAATCTTTAAAAAGCGAATTCGATATCGCAACCACCAGATTAAATGCCGCAATTTCAACTGGTTATAACCAAGAAAATGTCGCCACAGAAATTTCAAGAATGAAAGACGAATACAACGAAGTTGTAAACTATCTTTGTAATAACTGGGG
>CAZFCM010000034.1:2619-6619 GCA_964517725.1 uncultured Candidatus Saccharibacteria bacterium
AATTTAAAAAACTGACATGGGTAACAATTCAAACAAAAAAACTTTCGCTTTCATAATGATAATCCTAGCGACAATCGCAACGGCTTTTCTCCTTTATTTCGCCTTTTTCCGAACCCCAGCTGGAGAAAAATCAACAACAGAAATTCCGGGGGAGGCTCCCAACGGACTCGGTGAACTGCCAAACGGAGAAATTTCCACTCCCGGAACAAATTCCGGTTCCACTTCAGACAAAACCGCCGACGGAAACGGTTCGCCGATTTCCGCCTTTAAACCAATTCTTCGTCAGATTTCAACCATACCAACCAGTGGCGGAACAATCTTTGAAAGAGAGGGTAAGCCAACCGTTCGTTACATAGAACGAGCTAAAGGAAACGCCTACGAAACAGACGCCAAATCAATAAAATCAGTCCGACTTACCAACAAAACCATACCCCAGATATACGAGGCTATTTGGAACAAAAAAGGAGACGGGGTAATTTTGAGATTTCTCAAAGATTACAGCGTCATCCAAACTTATAACGCTAAAGTTTCTTCCCGTGGAGGAGGAGAAGGTGAACTGGTCGGAGAATTTCTGCCGGGAAACATAAAAAGTCTGGCGGTTTCTCCTTCCGGTAACCAAATTTTCTATCTTTCAACTGATTCCACCGGCGGAACCGGTATTATTTCATCGTTCGACGGAAAAAAGAAAGTCCGAGTTTTTTCTTCGCCTCTCACAGAATGGCTGGTTGATTTTCCTAAAGAAAATACCGCTTCCGTCATATCTAAATCGGCCGCAGGCAGTACCGGTCTTTTAAGTTTTATAAACACTTCTACCGGCGCTAGCGAAGTTGTGCTTTCTAACATTGATGGCTTGACCGCTCTCCCGAACCGAGATCTGTCTTTTGTAATATATTCACAATCTTCTGAACGGGAATTTACGACGCATGTTTTTAACAACACCTTAAAAGAAAAGGTGGTTTTTCCTTTCAAAACTTTGCCGGAAAAGTGCGTTTGGAGCCAGCTTTCAAAAAGTTCCATTTTTTGCGCCATACCTGAAACCTTGCCGGTTGGAGTCTACCCAGATATTTGGTATATGGGATTGGTTTCTTTCCGGGACGAAATCTGGAAAATAGATGTTAAAACGGGCGCTGTCAGTTTCATTATGAATCTTGGCGACCAATCTCGGATTGATTTCGACGCTGTAAACTTGTCTTTGAGTGAAAAAGAAGATTTTTTGCTTTTGACCAACAAAAACGATCTGACTTTGTGGTCAATCCAAATTTTACCTTAAAACCAAACCTTACAATTCGGGCTCTTTGTATTTTATTACTACCCGCCTGCTTCGGCCTTCGCCTTTTGATTCAGTTCTTATGTCTGGAATGTCCTGCAAAAAAGAATGGATCACCATCCTTTCATAGGAGGACATCGGTTCAAGTTCTATATCAACCTTAAACGAGCGGGCCCTTTCGCTCATTATTTTTGCTTTGTTTTTTAATTCTTCTTCGGCCTTCTCTTGATAATTGTTTACATCTATGAAAAACCTGGAGTTTTCATCGTCTTCTCTCCCGCGAGAAATAATTTTCTTGACAACATGGTTCAAGGCGAACATATTCGCCCCTTTGGTTCCAATCAAAACTGCCGAATCCTGAGTTTTTATGAGAAAACGGGGCGACAAAACTTCCTGACCCTCCAAGATTTCAATGCTGTCAAACTGCACCTTCATCAGGTTTAATATATTTTCTATTGTTTTTTTTACCTTATCCTTATCAAGCATATTCGGCTTTATTTCCGCTTATTCTGACCGTTTATTCCGTTTGGTCGGCCGTTTTCAGCTATTTCCGCTTTTAAAGAAGCGTACTTTCGGCGGATATAAAGCTCTTGTCCTATAGCAAAAATATTGCTGGTTGTCCAGTATAAGCCAACCGCGCCCGAAATATTGAAAGCGACTATCGCCACAAAAACCGGTAAAACATACCTCATTTGCAAGTTCATACTCCGGGCTAATTCTTCCTTCAAAGAGGGCGGGCCTTTCTTAATTTCTCGCGGGGGCATCGAAGGGACGGAAAGCTTCATTTGAAAAAACTGAGACACTCCGACTAAAATGGCAAAAATTAGGCTCTTGCCGGCTATATCAATGCCAAGAAAATTCATATCCACTTCTGTCGGCACTTTGACAAAAGAATACAACAACTCTTGATTAACCTCCGGTAAACCACCTTTGTAAAAAACGTAATAAAGAGAAATGATTATCGGCATCTGTATCAAAATAACCAAAAAACTGGCCAAGGGGTTTATTTTGTGTTCGCGATAAAAATTCAGCATCGCTTCGGCCTGCTTTTCCTTGTTGTCTTTATATTTGTTTTTTATTTCGTTTAATTCCGGTTCCAGCCTTTTCATATTAAGCTGGGTCGCAACCGCTTTCTCCGAGAGAGGGAGGAGTATTAATTTAACAGCTACAGTTAAAAAAAGGACGGCCAGTCCGACATCAGCGCCCGGAAGCACGTCTATCAAAAAGACAAGGCCGTTGTACAACGGCTGATACAAGGTATCGTGGAAAAAACCTATCATTCGGACATTCTAAGCTAAAAACAGCCTTTGTTCAACGCTGAAAAAAGAAAACTATGGCTTTTTCTATTTCAGATTTAAGGTCGCAAAATTCACCGTCAATTGAACTTTTTTTGAGCAAAAAGGCTATATCGCCGACAAAATCTTTTTCTTTTACGACTTCGGATAAAGCGTTATAGAAACGACGACGAATTTTGTTCCTTTCAAAAGCTTTTTTGGCTGTTTTTTTTGAAATTATCGCTGTAAAACGAAAAGGACCGGAATATTCTTCCTTGCCAACTTTTGAATTTGAAAACGCCCAAAAAAACCGGCCTGAAAACCTGTCGCCTTTTAACGTCCTCGGAATTTCCTTTCTTGGAATCCGATTGATTCTTTTTAGCATAAGCTAAACCGAAAGCCGGTTCCTGCCTTTACGTCTTCGGCGCAAAATGGTTTTTTTGCCTCCCGCGGTTCTCTTTCTGGCCAAAAAACCGTGCGTTCTGGCTCTTTTTCTTTTCTTCGGTTTGTAAGTGAAAGACATAAAGAGTAGTTTACCGAAAAAAAAATTTTTGGCAAATTTAACCAAACCGAGAAATCCACAATTTAAGCACACATTACGAACACATCGGCTGATTTTGGGGAAGTGTGCATCCGCCGTTCGAGATATATAATGTCCATACCAAAAATTCAAAATGACAGAAACCCAAACAGATCAAAAAACACTTTGGAAAAGAGTTCTGGAACAAGTTGAACAGCTCGTTTCCAAAGCAAATTTCAGCACATGGTTTAAAGACACAGAAATCGTCAAGTATGACGAGGGCGTAATATACATATCAGTCCAAAACGCCTTTGTTAAAGATTGGCTGGCTAATAAATATCACAAAACAATCCTCAAGATATTAAGGGAAGCCTCGGAAGAGATAAGGGGGCTCGACTATATCATTGCCCGAAACGACGGAAAAAAGAACGTTGACAAGGCACCTATAAAAATTTCCTCGGGCATCGCCACCTTACCTCTTCAAGAACACTACATAGATCCGGAAAGCAATCTTAACCCGAGATACACCTTTGAAAATTTTATCATCGGTCCGTTTAACGAATTGGCTCACGCAGCGGCCCAAGCGGTAATTAAAGATTTGGGAAAAGTTTATAATCCACTTTTTGTTTATGGAAACACCGGTCACGGAAAAACCCACCTTATCCAAGCGGTAGGCAACTATATAAAAAGCTCGGCTGGAAAAAAAGTTTACTATCTAACCTCAGAAAGATTTTATTTGGACTTTATAGGAGCAATGC
The DNA here is from genome assembly GCA_964517725.1 of uncultured Candidatus Saccharibacteria bacterium. GTDB lineage: Bacteria > Patescibacteriota > Minisyncoccia > Phycocordibacterales > 2-02-FULL-43-11 > 2-02-FULL-43-11. The sequence goes on from CAZFCM010000034.1 coordinate 6,439, forward strand.
AAGCGAATCGGATATCAATTTTCAAGGAAAAATACCGACGCTACGACGTTTTGGTTATGGATGATGTCCAATTTTTATCTAGCAAGGATAAAACCCAGGAAGAACTTTTCCATCTATTCAACACACTCTATGACGGTGGAAAACAAATTGTTTTTTCTTCAGATAAACACCCAAATTTTAT
>CAZFCM010000035.1:0-6430 GCA_964517725.1 uncultured Candidatus Saccharibacteria bacterium
TAGTCCTAAAAGATGCAGATCGGCTAGCGAATATCGGTCCGTTTGAAATAATAGCGAGATCGGCCAGATATTACAGCAATTTGCCTCTTTTTGAAATCGGCTGTATCAATCGACCGGATCCAAGCGCAACTTACCGCAATCCTAAAACCGTTTTTCATGACGCAATCCACTCAACCCTCGAATGGAAAGATTGGCTTCGCCTACCCAAAGCCAAAAAATTGGCAGAAGAAAATTTCCAATGTCTAGAAGCCATCAGACAACTGACTGAAAAACAGGTAGGGGAGACTTTGGCGGAAATGCCATAATCCCTCTAAACCGCCCAGAACCGATTGGTCTGGGTGGTTTTTTAAATATTCGATCCTGCAAAAACACTCCTGTCCCCAAACTTACAATCCAAAAGATGCCCTTTTATTTTTTTATCGTAAAAAGAATATATTGATCTGCAAGTCCTGAAATAACTCCAGTATACTCCCTCTTTATCTATCATTGGAAAGTCAACGACAGCAAAATATCCATCATAATTAAAAAATTTTCCCCGATTGCTTTCAGCAAACATCGGATCGGTGTAAAAACGCTTGAAATATTTTCCAGATTGGTTTAATTCCCATGCACCAGTATCGTAATAAGTTATCACCTTCTCTACTTCTTTACTTTCCGTAGCTTTATTCATTATCTCCTCTGCTACTTCTTTTGCGCTTCCCCAAAAACGGCCAGAAAAATACTCGATAAAAACGAAAACGTTATAAACTAAACAAAGAGATAAAAAAGTTACCGCTCCGATCTGCCTCAATTTTTCCCAGCCCGGATAAAAAATAATGGTAGATAAAAATATGCCAATAAAAAAGAAAATAATCGGAAAAAACGCGGGTACATAAAAACCGACCGGACCTGAACCGCCAGTAATGGGCACAAGAAAACCAAAATCAAGAGCCTGAAACTTGTCGAGATAGGCTGTTTTCGGATTGAGCGGTAAAGCAGAAAAATCCCTGGTCCAGATAAAGAAAGCCAGAGCAAAAAATCCTAAAATAGCGCCCAGCCAAAAAAAGACTTTTATTTTCTTTCTTGTTAAAAAATAACCACTAAAGACTTCAGATAAAACGACTCCGGCCATTATTGAAGCAGGGGCAATGAGAAACATCATATATCGTTCTATCGTTCTTGAAGTAAAATCAAAAATTACCAGATAAAAAAGAAGATTGTAAGCGATGTATATAAGAAAAATACGAAACCGACGAATATTATCGAATGAAAACAAAACAAAAAAAATTGGAAAAATAAGAATTGGGGAAGCCATTATCGCGGTTTTTAGCCCAAGAAAAACAATTTGCCAATAGTTTCTGCCAGAAAATTCAAGAAAGCCAAAATTACCAGCATTAACCAAAAATCGACTGCTATTCCCCACTTCAAAAAGCCAGTTGATAAAAAATATCGTCAAAAAAGCTATTGTTGCCGGAATAAAAAAAACAAATGCGGCCCTTAACCAATTCGAGAATCTTCTGAAACGCCCAGAGGTCAATAGATAATCGGTTGCGATAACCATCGGCACCAGAATAAAGCTAAGTTTGACCAAAAAACCGAAAGCCAGAGAAAAAATAAGGGCAAAAAACCATTTCTTTGAAGGACCGGAAAGAGGTTGTTCGAGATTAACAAGCGAATAAAAAAGGACTGAGGATAAAAAAGCAAATGGTAAAATTGCGCCGTCTATGTCCACTTGGACACTCGACAAAACCCCATAAACACTAATAGAAAAGATGCCCGCGGAAAAAAGTCCGGCCTTTTTGTCAAACAGCCGTTTAACCAAAACAAAAATTAGAACCAGATTGGCTAAGCTGAAAATAAAAGGCAAAAGACGAAGATGGTCAAAACCAAAAAAGAGACCGGTTATGCGATATAAAAGAGCAATAACTGGCGGATGATCACTTTCCAAATCTAGTCCAAAAGATGGATCGGCTATCATCGCCCATTTATATTCATCCTGATGATACATATCTCCAATAACCAAAAAGCGGGCTGAGACGAAAACCGCAAAAATTAAAAAGAGAGCAATAAAAATTTTTTTATTCATTTTTTTACTGATACCATCAATAAAGAAATACCGAACGGAAAATTAATAAATTTAATAAGACCAACCTCAAAAACAAAAATTTTGGTAAGTAAAAAATTAGTTAAACTATTATTCAGCTCAAAATCCGATTTTCTCTTAGGCGGAAAAAACTTGGCAAAAATCCTAATCAGAGCGGCGGGCAAAAATAAGAAAAAATTGAAAAATGTAAATCTAACAATATCTAAACCCGCTTTCCCAAAAAGCGTCATTGCAGTTTTTTTGGTATATCTCCTAAAATGATGCGCGACCTCATCTTGAACCCCCCACATAAAAGGAAAAGCTGGAACGGTAGCAATCAATTTTCCACCCGATTTCAAAACTCTTTTTAATTCGACAAGAGCTAAATGATCGTCTTCTATGTGTTCCAAAACATCAAGAGCCAAAATCGCATCAAAACTGCTAGGCGGAAAAGGTAAAGGTTGGGCCGAAGAAATATGATAAAGTTTCTTTACTCCCCTTGAAACTCCAAATTCTATAGCTTCTTCGGAAACATCGACTCCTATGACTTCATAACCGGATTTCTGAAGAATATCCACAAAGAAACCGTTATTGCAACCAAAATCAAGAATCTTACCGCCAACAGGCACATATTCTTTAAGAAAATTTTCTATCAACTTCCTCCGGCCAAAAAACCACCAATGAGTCTTTTCTATTTCCTGATATTCTTTGTGAAGCAAAATATCCATATTTTATAAATCGCTTTTTAGTTTTTTCTCATTTTCCATATGTTGCCAACTTGCCTGACTGCCTCGGCAAATGGAGAAACTTTACTTCTACGAAGCTCGTCGCGTGTCTCCCTCCAAGATACCGGCACTTCCAATACTTTGTAATTCCGTCGGCAAGCCAAAATCATAAGCTCAGTATCCCAAAACCAACCACTATCGTAAGTCTTCGGAAATAATTCTTTAACCAATTTATTGCTCATCGCTTTAAAACCGCATTGGGCGTCTTTGAATGAAACTTTCAAAAAAATTTGAAGGATAAGATTATAAACTCGCGACATAAATTCGCGTAAAATTCCCCTATCAATATCTGAATCGGAAAGATAACGCGAACCAGTGACCAAATCGTATCCTTCTGCCACTTTTAAAACGAGAAAACGAAAATCGCGTAAATCAGTAGCCAAATCGGCATCCATATAACTGTAAATATCAAAATCGCCATAATGTTTCCAAGCATTGCGAATCGCTATCCCCCTCCCCGGAATCTTCTCTTTGTAAGTTATAAATTTATCTTTATATTTTGTCTTTAAATTGTTAGCGATTTCATAAGTCTTGTCGCTTGAATTGTTATCAATGATTAAAATTTTCCAATCAAAATCGGCCAAATGAATTTTGGCATGGTCCATAATAATAAGTGCGTTCTTCTCAAGCACAAGCTCTTCGTTGTAGCACGGGATTGTAATCAGTAATCTTTTCACTTTAATTCTTCAACCAAACGTTTCGCTAATAAATCAAGACTGTGATTTTTCAAGACGTAATCGCGATATTTCAAGCTGATCTTTTCAGCCTCGGCAGAAGACAGATAAAGACAGGTTTTTATTTTTTTGGCTATCGTATCTAGACTGTCATCTATTATCCTACCTTCTTCGGAAACAATATCAAAAACCGAATCATTAGCCACGACAACAATAGATCCGCACGCCATTGCCTCAATAATAGTTTTATCAAAAGAGCCGGACGGTGTTAAGTTCACAAAAATCTTATTGCTGTTATAAAAATTCGGAGTTTCATTGTTAGAAACACTATTGCTAAAAACAATCTTGTCGTTTTTAATCAAATCTTTTAAATTATTTTTGATGGATTCTACATAATTTCGATTGCCATTACTTTCTTTTCCGACAATATTTGCCCGAAAACCGGAAAATTCTTTTTCAAGCAAAATCAGAGCGCTCGCCAATTTGTGAACCCTTTTTATAGGATCAAGCCGCCCGAGAGACAAAATCGTCATACCTCTTTCATAAACAGGTCTGGTAATATTAAAAAGCGCTGTATCTATGCCAACCGGCATCAAAATTGTCTTTTTGAAACGCGCGGTAAACGACGAGTTTGATGTGCAAAATACCTTATCGCATAAGCTAACGGCCAATCTTGTTAAAAAACTTCCTCTCTGATGATTTCTCCATAAATAAACCTTTTTCCCAAACAATTTCCAAAATATCCCGCCAAGCAAAACATATTCTTGATTCATGTGCACAAATACTTTGTCATACTGATTTCTTGTTTTTACGATATATCGCAAAAATTTCCATCCGTATTTGATTCTATCAAAGATATTGTGAGTCCCGGGTTGCAAGTTTTTTGTTTCTTTTCCCAGCGAAAAAATTTCTACATTGCCCGGCAAATTAGACTTACCTTTTTCAAGACAAATAACATAAAACGACTCGAAACGTTTTGAAAATTCTTTGATCCAGCCGTGGAAAAAACCAAGAATATCATCATTGCAATCAATTTTTTGGGTAACAACAAGTAATCTCATAGATTTCTGTTATAACGGACTTTCAATATTCTTAAGCTTAGGATTTGTCACCTGTGTGTATAACTGCGTCGTTCTAATATTATTCGCTCAAATTGCCACGCGAATTCAGATATACTGAAAAATTATCCGACTTTCTTAAAAATAAAATTTCTGTATACAAAAAAACTTGCGCAAGCAATGAGCAGGGCCACAATAATCTGGGAAAAAATGTAATGAACCCCAATTATATCGACAAACACATACATCAATAAAGTGTTTAGTGCCAAATTGCATATCGCGACTACGAAATAAATAACCATCTGTTTTTTTACAGCTTTATTGCCCCCATCTTCAAAAGTCCAATACTTCTGTAAGAAAAAACTGGTAAAAAAGGCGAAAATAAAAGCCATAATAGCCGAAACAAGGTACCAAACTCCGAAAAAATCAGTGAAAACATAAAGGACTCCGAGATCCACTATGGCTGCGACCGTTCCAGAAACGACAAATTTCAACTCGGTTTTCCAGCGAATAAAAAGACGGTGTAAAAAAGGCGCCCTTTTTGACAACATCAAAATGCCCCGCTCATATATTTCGATTATCATTTCTTTTTAGAAAAAACTTCTTCGCCGTAAACACCTTTAAGTAAATCAATATCTTTTCGACTAGAAAAAAGAAGTTGGTTATTTTTATGTTTGAGTGATTCAAGAACTTTCTTTCCTAGCTCATCTCCCACTTCTTTAGTATAGAAATCAGAAAAAGCGGCAAAATCTTTGATAAAGCAGTGCCCACCGGCGCCTCGTCCGCCTTGATGAACCGGATTAAGATGTGTATTGCCAATTCTCGGATCCGCCGCCATGCTTTCTCGTAAAACTTCATAATCACAACCTAATTTTTTTGCCAAATCGTAAAGCATGTTAATGTACACAATCTTGAAATAAAACCAGCAATTCCCGCCATATTTTACAAGCTCGGCTTCTCTTGCAGAACAAATCTTCTGATAAGGCGCTTTTGGTAAAATTTTTATGACCTCCTTCGCTTTTTTTATCCAAATTGGACTTTGAACCGGCACCCCGACTATGTTTCTTTGGGGATGAGCCGCATCATAAGCGGCAGTCTTTTCCGTTAAAAATTCCGGGGAATGGAAAACAAAAATGTCCGGATTCTCCTTCTGTATCGATTCGGTCGTGCCCGGAACTATCGTCGATTTTATAACAGCTATTTTCCCTCGACCGACCATCTTTATGACCGACCTAACCGTACTATCGTCAAAACCGCTTGGCGTAGAAGGCGTTGGCACAGCAATAAAAACAATTGGACACTCAGCTAATTTTTGTTTGTTAACCGAAAAACGCGGGTCGCGAGAATATCTAACAACTTCAAAACCCCGGTTTTCCAAATCGTCCGAATAATTTTTACCTATAAAACCTTGCCCGATAAAACCTATTTTCAGCTTTCTGGCCTCTTTTATTTTTTTCATATTGGCAGTAATTCTACACGAAAAGAGTCTTTTTAAAAGCTCCGGGTTTTTTCCAGAGAATCGCGCAAAAGATTTAAATACTCTTCCTCTTTGCAAGGTATTAAACCTCCAAAACCCAACGGAGAAGATGCTCCTATCCTTTCGCGCAACATATTATTTTCAATCAGAGCGATAATCTTTCTTACTAAGCAGTCCCCGTCGCCAACCGGACATATAAGAGCGTTTTCCCCATCTTTCAAAAGCCACCCGGCAACGCCGACATCGGTTGAAACTACCGGCAAACCGGCATAAGCGGCTTCGACAGCGGCCATACCAAAACCTTCAAAATTTGAAGTCTGGAGAAAAGCGTCCGCCTCACGATAAAATTTTTCCGGATTAGACTGGCCAAAAAA
>CAZFCM010000036.1:0-6117 GCA_964517725.1 uncultured Candidatus Saccharibacteria bacterium
AATCGGTCCAAAACCACAAAACCACAAAACACCCTTCTTAAAATTAGCGTGGCCGTCTCCACCATAACGTAAGATATTAAATATCAAAGGAGCGTCCATCGTTATAAGCAATCTGGCGCTTTTACCCTTCAAAAGCTTATCCCAAAAAATCGAGTCTTTTCTGTATTTAAAACCAAAACCGGGCAAAAAAGCTCTATCTAAAAAACCCTTCATAAGAGCGGGAACGCCAAGCCACCATGTCGGAAATGTCCAAACGACATGATCAGCCCATCTTATCGCCTCCTGGGCCAAAACTAAATCTGGTTCCAAAGCTTGTATCTTTTTATAACCTTCGTGTAAAACCGGATCAAACTTTAAATCTCTCAAATTTATCCTCTTAACTTCAGCCCCTCCTTCTCTTGCTCCAATTTCATATTGAGAAGCAAGATCAGCACAAAAGCTTTCTGAGCCGGGATGTCCATTTATTATAAGAATTTTCTTCATACAGTGATCATCTTAAAACCCATCCTTAACCGGGTAAGCCATAAGACTGAAATCTAATATGAAATCATCGTTTATGATTTTGTCGCCAAGCCCCTTGAAAAAAGATTCTGAACCATATTTTACACCAAAATCAGTCCTATTAATTGTCATCTTTCCTTCAACCAAGACGTTCCCATTCATTGGAGAGAATCCGGCCTCAAATGAAACTGCCTTCTTCACCCCTTTTATCTCCAATTCTCCGTAGACAATGAACAAGCCGGTTGATGTCGCTTCAGAACCTGTAATCCGAAGGATTGAAAAAGGGAAAGCGACAACATCAAAAAAGTCCTTCGACTTTAAATGCTTGGTCAAACCGTCAAAACCACCGCCCGAGCCCGTTTTTGAAGTTTCAATTGTGTTCATATCTATTGATACTTCCCCGTTCAAAATTTTTCCGCCAGAAAATTCCAAAGAACTTGAGGAAATATTCACCATGCCCGAATCAAAATAACCCAAAACAAGTTTTTTCCCGCCAGTCCAAACAATCGTCGAGGAAGCCGAATCAAGATAATAAACACCGTCTTTGATCGCAACTGTCGAATGAGTGTCTGCTACTATATCTCCTTTTTCCTTTTTATCGTTCATAGCGATGAATATCGTCAAAACAACTACTAAAAAAAGCACTATTGATATTTTTTTCATAGCGAAGAAAATTATAACCCGAAGGAACAAACCAAAAAATTTTGGCCTTGATTTTTGGCTTTAGTCAAAAAACGAGACGGATTTAGATTGCCATCTCGCCGGCCTTATCCCCTACCCGGCGTCTTGAAACAATAAAAATATTAGAGTATTTCTTAGCACGCCTTGATTTTTGCCCCTTACCAACCGGTCTGCCGGTCCTAGTGATAGCGCGTCTGCGACCGCGTCCCTGTCGGCCCTCACCCCCACCATAAGGATGGTCAACCGGGTTTCTAGCGCTAGCCCTGACTTTAGGTTTCTTGCCCAGCCAACGATTCCGACCAGCTTTACCTATATTTACCAACCAATTTTCTTCATTTGATACCGAACCAATTGATGCCCAGCAATTACTTGAAACCTTTCTAATTTCAGTTGAGGGCATCTTTAACTGAGTATAATTCCCGTCCTGAGCAATTACTTGGGCATAATTACCAGCACTCCTGGCAATTTTTGCCCCACCTCCCGGAATAATTTCTATTCCAAAGACAAAAGCGCCTACCGGTATGTCTTTTAGAGGCAAGCGATTGCCGGGCTTTATTTCCGCCTTTTCTGAAACCACAATGAAATCACCCGGCTTTATTTCTCGAGGAAGAAGAGAATAACGTCTCTCTCCATCTTTATAACAAACTAGACCAATCAAACCAGAACGATTCGGATCGTATTCAACCGTTTCGACTTTAGCCGGAATATTTTTCTTATCATAAAAAAAATCAATATCGCGAAAACGACGTTTGTGACCGCCACCTATATAATTCATAGTAACCCGACCAGCGCTATTGCGACCAGCCCGGCGATTTAAACCCTTAACTAAAGATTTATTAGGTTTTGAGGCGGTAAGCAATTCGGACCAGTTTATGCTTGTCATCTTGCGCCGAGATGGGGTTGTGGGTCTGAAAAATTTCATATTATTTTGATAATTCTAATTTTTCGCCTTTCTTCAAATAGACATAGGCCTTTCTCCCAATTTTTGTAAAACCCTTATGTCCCTTTACAAACCTAGGCTTTCTGTAAACTTTTAAAATCGCCACCTTCTCTGGCTTTAATTTATAAAGAGCAAAAATAGCTTCAGAAATTATTTTTTTATTAGCCTTAGAAGAAACATCAAAAACATAAACATTACTTCTGTCCGCCAAAGAATGAGTCTTTTCGGTTATTCTGGGTCTCAACAAAAAATCTAATTCTTTATTCTCTCCGGAAATCGAGACGCTTGGACCGGAACCGGCGGAAACAGCCAGTGTTTTTTCCACACTCGCTTCCTTCTTGTCAGTCTTCTTTTTTAAACCGAAAAGGGCCATATTTATAAATTATGCTAATCTCTCCTTTAAAATTTTTAAAGATTCCTCCGGATTAACCAAAATCAAGAATTTCTTACTCAAAAGATCGACGGCATTTATGTTTCTGGTTTCGGAAAGAGCGATTTTTCCAACATTATTAAACACCCTTTTTAAAATCAGATCATTGCCCGGCATGGCAAAAATCCCAACATTATTTCTCTTCCTAGAAAAAATTTCCAAACCCTTTATCTTGGCAAGAGAATTCAACACCGAAACAGCGTGCCTTGTTTTTGCCTCAGGCAAAACAATCTTATCAAGAAAAACAACTTCCCCTTCATTGGCCTTTCTGGTTAAAACCATAGCCAAAGTCTTATTGGCCATTTTCTTATTAACCTTCCTAGAAAAATTCTTATCATTTCGCGGACCGTGAGTTACACCGCCACCCACCCAAATTGGCGACCTTCTTGAACCGTGCCTCGCTCGACCCGTACCTTTTTGTCTCCAAGGTTTTTTACCGCCACCTCTAACTTCCCCACGATTTTTGGTATGGGCAACTGGGTGTCTTCTATCGGACATTTCTGAGGTTAAAAACTGATGAACTGTGTCAGCGTTCCATTTAACCCCAAACAAACCGTCAGGCAATTCGACTTTGCCGACCTGTTTTCCTTCCTGGTTGTAAACTACTGATTCCATGTTTTTACTACTCAGCGTTTAACCTAAAATTTTTACTTCGGTGCCTTTTGGCCCAGGCAAAGCGCCAGTCACCAATATCACACTCTCGTCTGGAAAAACACCCTCGACAGAAAGATTTTTCATAGTCACTTTTTCTCCTCCCATTCGACCGGCCATTCTCATTCCCTTAACCACTCTCCCACCAGCTCGTCCCGCTCCACCTATAGCTCCTGGTTCGCGTTCAGAATGTTTCTGTCCATGAGTGCGAGATCCGCCTGAAAAATCATGTCTCTTAACCACTCCCTGGAAACCCTTTCCCTTGGAAACAGCCGAAATCGTAACTTTGTCGCCTAAATTAAAATCCGCCACTGTCATTTTGTCCCCGACTTTAAAGGAAGACGGCTCGGCCACTCTAAACTCTTGAAACTTAGAAAAATTGCCGATGTTCTTCAAATGACCTTTCTGCGGTTTCTTTATTAAACTTTCCCTCTTTTCATTGAAAGCAATTTGAACAGCGTCATAGCCGTCTGTTTCTTTTGTTTTCACTTGGGCCACAATTACCGGTTTAGCTAAAATAGCCGTTACCGGCACCACATCGCCATTGTCCCGAAAAACCTGGGTCATATTCAGTTTTTTGCCAACGATAAATTTCATTTCTTCAATTAATCTGCGCCCGCAAAAATTTTAAATTTTAGCCGACCAATCGACTAAAAAGAGCCCCTTGGCCCCGTATACAATGGGAAGTAGGTTAGCAGATATCAGTTCTTTTGTAAACAACTAGCTTGAACGAATCAAGCTTAAACAAAAACGGCCGTGCTTCAGGCCGTTTTTGTTATTTTTGCTTAAAAAGTCTATATCATCTTCACGTCAATGTTCACCCCCGAAGGTAAAGACATGTTTGTCAATGCTTCAATAAGCTTGCCCGTTGGATTAATTATATCAATCAATCGCTTGTGTACTCTCATCTCAAACTGCTCTCGCGCATTTTTATAGACAAAAGACGAACGATTGACAGTATATTTCTTTATTTCCGTTGGCAAAGGAACTGGCCCGACTATTTTGGCATCATAACGCAAAGCTGTATCCATTATTTGTTTAACGGACGCATCCAGCACTTTGTTTTCGTAAGCTCTGACCCTGATTCTAAGCTTCTGCGAAACGGCTTCCTTAGTGGAAGTTTTCGAAGAAGGTTTTCGGCGGGCACTGGCCTTCTTGGACGGAACTGTTTCTGTTTTTTGCAATACTTTGACCGGCATATTAAGCAACCACCTTCGTAACTACGCCCGCGCCAACAGTCTTGCCTCCTTCACGGATAGCAAAACGCATCTTGTCTTCAAGAGCGACAGGGGCGACCAGCTTGACCTTGAAAGTTATCGTATCTCCCGGCATAACCATTTCCGTCTTTTCAGGAAGAGTGACTTCACCAGTCACATCAGTTGTTCTGATATAAAACTGAGGCTTGTAACCAGTGAAAAACGGGGTATGACGGCCACCTTCTTCTTTCTTTAAAATATAAACCTCTGATTCAAATTCGGTATGAGGGGTAACCGAACCGGGTTTGGCTAATACTTGACCGCGATGCACATCTTCTTTTTTTGTGCCCCTCAAAAGAACCCCCGCATTGTCTCCAGCCATACCCTCTGAAAGAGACTTGTTGAACATCTCAATGCCAGTAATGGTGGTCTTTGAGGTGGGAGCAAAACCGACAATTTCTACTTCTTCTCCAACCTTAGCCTTTCCTCTTTCGATACGTCCTGTAACAACCGTCCCTCTACCTTCTATTGAGAAAATGTCCTCAATCGGCATAAGAAAAGACTTGTCAACATCCCGAATCGGCAAAGGAATAAAAGTGTCCAAAGCTGTCATAAGTTCTTTTATTTTTTTTGCCCACTCGTCTTCATTATTTTTAGCTTCCAAAGCTTTAAGGGCTGAACCGCGAATGACTGGAGTGTTTTTGCCATCAAATTGGTATTTGTTCAAAAGTTCCCGGACCTCCTCCTCAACCAAATCAATAAGATCCTTTTCTGGAACCATATCGCACTTATTGAGGAAAACCACTATCTTGGGCACCCCGACTTGTCTAGCTAAAAGAATATGCTCTCTTGTTTGAGGCATAACTCCGTCAGTTGCGGCCACAACCAAAATGGCTCCGTCCATTTGTGCCGCACCGGTAATCATATTTTTTATGTAATCGGCATGTCCCGGAGCATCAATGTGAGCATAGTGCCGGGTTTCCGACTCATATTCAACATGAGCCAGAGAAATAGTAACTATTTTACTGTCATCACGAACCGTGCCACCCTTGGCGATGTCGGCGTAAGACTTGGTCTTTGCCATCCCGTCCCTTGCCTGAGTCTCCAAAATAGCGGCGGTCAAAGTCGTCTTGCCATGATCAACGTGGCCTATCGTACCAACATTGACATGTGGCTTAGAACGATTGAATGCTTCTGCCATGTTTTTGTTTTTTGTTGTCCGAGCGAGATGCGCGAGTCCGTCTTACAAAAAAAATAAAACGGATTTTTACCTTACTCGAACAGCGAATGATAATTTTTAATAGTTTCTCTAAACCGGCGTCCAAAATAACGACCTAACCATCGGACGACGAATAAGAAAAACGCGCAAAAATGCGATGGTAATATGATAGCAGAAATGATTTTGAAGTCAAACTAAAAAATAACCGTTCGATTCAAAACATCTTGGTTTTGAAATTCAATTTAACTAATTTAATTCTACTTCCTAGCTTCAATAATTGTCTGAGCGACATTTTGGGGAACAATTTCATACTTTAAAAGCTCCATCGTGAAACTAGCCCGACCCTCGGTCATAGAACGTAAAGAGGTAATGTAGCCAAACATCTCAGAAAGGGGCACTTCGGCGTTTATCACTTTATTATTCCCTCGTTCATCAACACTTTGTATCTGACCACGCTTCGAAGAAAGATGTCCCGTCACATCCCCTAAAAACTTATCGG
>CAZFCM010000037.1:0-5305 GCA_964517725.1 uncultured Candidatus Saccharibacteria bacterium
AAAGTACCACTCCGCCACAAACAAAATTGTTTTAAACTTGGCGCGTCGCTCCCGTCTCAAACTCGCTTCGATTCGTTTGCGCCGGGCTGGACTCGAACCAGCGATGCCCGATGGGCCGCGGATTTACAGTCCGCTGCAATAGCCACTATGCGACCGGCGCTCATAAACTAGCCCTCACTGAAGAATATCAGAAACTCGCCTTTTTTTGAAGGACTTAAAAACTGGATAATTGATTTAAGAAAGAGTTTTTTCAATCCCTTTTCCTTCTATATCCACCGAAGTCTTGATGGATTTCATTTGTTTTTTGCCCGGATTTTTTATTTCGAAGAAAAATTCGCCGGACTTAATACCAACCAACACTTCACCCCCTTCTCCGAGCCCTCGAGAAATTATAAGATTAGCCACTGGATTCAAAATCTTGTTTTGAATTAATCTCTTTAATGGTCTGGCCCCATACTTCGGATCATATCCTTCTTTAGCAAGATAAATAAAAATCTCTTTGGCGATGTTGAGGGCTATACCTTTTTCAATCAAGCGTTTTTTAACTATTTCGACTTGCAACTCAACAATTTTGGTAATCGCTTCCGGACTTAAAACATCAAAAACCACTATATCATCCAATCTATTCAGAAATTCTGGCCGGAAAGTGTCTTTTAGACTTGTCAAAACTTTATCTTTTGCGTTCGAATAGTCATCTTTTGTGTCCCCACTAGAAAATCCCAATTTTTGCATCCTGTCTATGTATTGAGCGCCGATGTTTGAAGTCATTATTATTACCGAATTTCTGAAATTGACTGCGCGTCCTTTTGAATCAGTTATTTTTCCATTATCCAAAATCTGGAGAAGAATATTAAAAACCTCCGGATGAGCTTTTTCTATTTCATCAAAAAGAACGACGGCATAAGGCCTATGACGTATCATTTCGGTAAGATTGCCTCCCTCATCATATCCGACATATCCTGGCGGGGCACCTATTAATTTTGAAACTGCGTGTTTTTCCATAAATTCCGACATATCAACCCTGATGAGGGCTTTCTCATCGTTAAACATGAATTCGGCCAGAGCTTTTGTCAGCTCCGTTTTTCCAACACCGGTCGGCCCAAGAAAAATAAAACTCCCTATCGGCCGATTCGGGTCAGAAATTCCAGCCCGAGCGCGCCTGATGGTATCGGCAATTTTCTTTACTGCATCATTTTGACCGATTATTCTTTTGGTAAGATCGGACTCCATTCTGGAAAGTTTCTCCATTTCTTCTTCCAGCATTTTAGCAACAGGAATGCCCGTCCAACGAGAAACAACCGTAGCAATATCCTCACCCGTTATTTCTTCTTTTAAAATCCTTCTTGAACTTTGAAGTTTTTTCAATTTCTTAAGTCTAATATCGAGCTCCCTTTCCAAATTTGGGATTCGGCCGTAACGAATTTCCGCCGCTTTCGCCAAATCTATCCGCACCTCAGCCCCTTCAGCTTCCAAACGCAAAGTCTCAAGCTCTTTCTTTATGTTTTTTATCTCCGAAAGTATCTCTTTCTCATTTTTCCATTTTAATTCATGTTCCCCGGTTTTTTCTTTAAGATCGGCAATTTCCCCTTCTATTGTCTTAATCCTCGCCTTGGCTTTTTTTGTAGTTTCCTTTTTTAAAGCTTCTTTTTCTATTTCCAATCTTGTTATTTTCCTTCTGGCGTCTTCTAGCTCGGTCGGCATACTCTCAAGAGAGATTTTTAAAGCCGAAGCCGACTCGTCTATAAGATCTACCGCTTTATCCGGAAGATAACGATCAGTTATGTAGCGGGCGGAAAGATTAACCGCCGAAACAATAGCGTCATCTGTTATTCTCACTCCATGGTAAAGCTCGTACTTTTCTTTCAACCCTCTGAGAATAGCGGTTGCGTCTTCTATCGTCGGTTCAGAAACATATACAGGCTGAAAACGCCTCGTTAAAGCCGGATCTTTTTCTATATGTTTTTGATATTCCTTGAGCGTGGTCGCACCAATAGCCCGCAATTCGCCCCTTGCCAAAGCAGGTTTAAGCATGTTTGAAGCGTCCATAGATCCTTCGGCCGCGCCAGCGCCTACTATAGTATGTATTTCATCAATAAAAATTATCACCTTGCCTTGGGATTTTTCGATTTCTTTCATTATATTCTTTAATCTTTCTTCAAATTCACCACGGTATTTAGTGCCGGCTATTAAAAGCCCCAGATCTAGAGAAACAAGTTCTTTGTCGCGAAGCGATTCCGGCACATCTCCCCCGGCCATCCTCAAAGCCAAACCCTCAACGATAGCTGTTTTACCTACACCGGCCTCGCCTATCAAAATCGGATTATTCTTCGTTCGCCGGGAAAGAATTTGAACGATTCGAATAATCTCGGCATCCCGGCCGATAACCGGATCAAGTTTATTTTCCTTTGCCAATAAAGTCAGATTACGAGTGTATTTTGCCAAAAATCTGAATCTTTTCGGCTGGGTCGCGTCGGTAATATTGCTGTTTTTTAATTCTTCTATAACTCTCATCAATGAACCCTTGTCAATTTTGAAACGAGCGAGCATTTCTCTGGCCGAACCAGGCACCTCGAGCATCGCGGCAAAAAGATGTTCAGTAGAAACAAACTCATCCTTCAACTGACTGGCAACTCTGGCAGAAAATTCTATCGTCTGAGCCAATTCCGGCGTAAGATAAATCTGATAAGAAGGCGAAAGGACTGGCGAATTTTCAACTCCTTCAACTGATTCAAAAACCGAGTCAGTCAATAAATTTGTATCTACGCCAAGTCTCTCTAAAATAGCTATCACCATGCTTTCTTCCTGCATTATTAGGGCAGCCAAAAGGTGCATTGGGTTAACATGGTTTTGACCCCTTTCTATAGCAAGCTCGTGAGCTCGCCTTATTGCTTCTTTTGCTTTTGTTGTGAAATGATTGAACGGAGGCATAAATTTTCCAGCTATTATAAAACGCCAGCAACAATAAAAACCTTTCAAGTTCGATTATAACACAAAAATAGTTGAAAATCAAATTTAACTACTTATGTGCCTGTATACCGAATTTTTCAAACTTATTAGATATCTTCTATGCAAATTTTGTTATTCGCCTAATCCCCGAAAAAACCCAAAACATTTGGCAAAAACAGACTTTATTTTATAAAGTAATATTTGATCGAATGGAGGATTCCGTCTTTTCTGCTCCGGTCGAAATTATTTTAGAAGGAAGATACGAACTCCGGTTTGAATATTTGTTAATCATCATTCCGACTACTTCACCCGACAAATTCAATAAAATAGTGCCCGAAACCGCATCATTAAAAATTATGTTGGTCTTTACGGTGGAATACGCTCCGGCAAAATTTTTGTCAATTTTTTGGACTAAAGTGGAAATTATTCCGGTCGAAACCGAATCTTCCTCGCCACCACCTATGGCAATGACCGTCTGTCCAAGCTTCAATGAATCGGAATCAGCCAAAATAACGGGGTTAAGAATAACGCTAGCATCCGGCCGGCCCTCAGAATCTCTTACTTCAAAAAAAGCAACGCTGTTAGTTGCATCGGTGCCGACTGGAACAACTTGGTGTCTTTTTCCGTCTTCGCCGATTAAAATATAGATTTCCGGAATCACAGAACCAAACACATCCAACTCTTTTGAAAGAATTGCCGAATCGGCAACAATCAAACCTTTTTTCGTGACAGCAACCGCCAACCCGCCAAACTTTTCTTTCTCTACTCCGTATTCATTCCTAATTCTTATTATCCTCAAAAGTTTAGATTTATTTTTTTCCACGGCGCTTGTCACCATGTCATCTACTTTCACAACTACCGTCTCCTTTGTGTTTGTAGTGGCAACTGAAGCGTTGCTCGCAACTGGCACCACTTTTTCAACCGTTCTCTCAACCACCCTATTAATTGTCTGCGTCATACTTTTAGGCGCCTGATCCATTAAAGAAACAGTGACAATGCCGGTCGCTATGGAAGTGACAAAACTTACAAGAAGTGTAAGAAGAACGATTTGTTGTTTGGTCAGGTTTTCCATAATCAGCGAGAAATATACCCCGCAACACAATTATAGATATTTCCGAAGAAGTTGCAATAATTTTTTACAATCAGATTTTTTAGTAAAACGACCGAGAGAAATTCTTATCGTATTCTTTTTTTTCCAATCAGGACCGCCGAGCGCGGCTACAGCATGTGAACTATCGGCCCCCGAAAGACAAGCGCTTCTCGTTGAAACAGAAACCCCGTCCGCGTCAAGTTGAAAAAGCAAAAACTCCGTATTCACACCCGGTAATGAAAAATTAATGTTGTTAGGTAAGCGTTTCTTCGGATGGCCGTTTAAAACCGAACCCGAAGGAGTAATTTTGAATATTTCGGCAATCAGCCAGTCGCGTATAGCGGTAAGCCGGGCTGATTCGTCATTTCTGTTTTTAACACAAATTCGTAGAGCTGTTGCTAACCCAATCACAAAGGGCACATTTTCCGTTCCCGGTCGCAATCTCTTTTCCTGTCCGCCACCAAAAAAAATCGGCGCCAATTTCACTCCTCGCCTAATATATAAAGCGCCAACACCTTTAGGACCATAAATTTTTTGGCCATCTATGGATATCATGTCCGCGCCGAGATAGTTTGCGTCGCAATTAAGATATCCGGGTGCCTGACTGGCATCCACGTGGAAAATTGGCCGGCCGAAAGAACAAAGGGAAACACAAACCGAATTGTCAGTCTTTGTTTTTTTTCTGATTTCGTAAAAATCTCTTATTATTCTCGCTATTTGTCGAACCGGTTGAATAACCCCGGTTTCGTTGTTGGCATACTCAATAGATACTAAAAAGGTTTCCGGGGTAAGAAGATCTCTAAGATGATCCAAATCAACCAGCCCGTCGGAATCAACCGAAAGCCAATCTACTTTTATTCCCCGACTGGATAAATTTTCGGCCGGAGACAAAATAGAAGAATGGCCGGTTTTAAGAAAAATCGCTCTAGCCGGCTTTGCCCCGATAGATTTATCTAAAAGCGCGCTGACAATTTCCGACGAACCTAAAATTGCCAAATTGTTTGATTCCGTCCCACCGGAAGTAAAAATCACCTCGCCTGTTGTAGCGCCAAAAAAGGAAGCGACTTCTCGTCTGGCTTTTTCAAGCGCCTCTTTCGCCAAAACGCCCTCAGCATGAAGTGAGCCCGGATTACCGAAAAATTTTTTCATATTTCGGCAAATTTCTTTCAGCACTCTGTTATCAATCGGCGTCGTAGCGGAATTATCAAGATAAATTCTTTTCATCAAAACACTTTATTACTATGCTTTTTTTTTTATGCTAAGGGCTTT
>CAZFCM010000037.1:5315-6068 GCA_964517725.1 uncultured Candidatus Saccharibacteria bacterium
AACAGATATGGACAAAAAGCACAAAGTGTTATGTTGGTTATTTGTCCAAACTAATGTATAATGCGCGTCTATGGATTTCAGCAATTTGTCAAGCAACGACTTAGAAAAATTAGTTGTTGGAGGAATGTTTCTTTCGGTCATATTATTGTTGATCTCCGTAATCTTTCTTCAGATAAAATTAAAAAAAATCTTGAAAGGTAAAAATGCGGAAGATCTAGAAGATACCCTGAAAAACATAGAGCGTGAATATCGCGCGATGAAAAATTTCAGAGACGCCATGAGTCGCTATCTTAAAATCGCCGACGAACGAATAAAAAGGAGCGTCCAGGCGGTTGAAACCGTAAAATTCAATCCGTGGAAAGGCACCGGCGAAGGAGGAAATCAGAGTTTTGCTTCGGCGCTCGTATCAGAAAAAGGCGACGGCTTAATAATATCCAGTTTGTATTCAAGAGATCGGCTAAGCGTTTATGCAAAACCCATAGAAGAAGGAAAATGCCGACAAAATCTGACCGACGAAGAAAAAAAAGCGCTTGATAATGCCCTTATAAAAATCCGGGATAAACAATCCATTAACACTGAACCATAAAAAAATAAAAAATGACAGAAAAAATAGAACAAAAAAAAATACCTCGACCGCCGGTGGTTTGTGTCATGGGACATGTTGATCACGGAAAATCTACACTTCTAGATTACATAAGAAAAACTAATATAACAGCTTTGGAAACTGGCGGTATTACCCAAAAAATTGGCGCT
>CAZFCM010000038.1:0-5864 GCA_964517725.1 uncultured Candidatus Saccharibacteria bacterium
GGGGAAACTTTGTTGGAATAGTGTCGGCTCCGCCGACAGCAATTTATTATGTGGCTATTCAACCCCGCCCTAAAGGGACGGGGTCTTCTGGCCACTCCCAATAAACTCGCAATATACAATTCGGGAGTTTGTGAAAATCTTAATCCCCGAAAGGAGATTTTGATTTTGTGAACTACGGAGAGCGAGCGAACTATTTCGCTCTCGTGCAGGACTCGAAGCTGTTCTCCGTTATTCGCGAGAAGCTTCGCTTTGAGCGAATCGGAAACGGGTACTGACCCTGTAAAGGTCGAGAAATGCTTGCACAGTCCTGCCGAATCGGAGTGACAAAAGGCAACTGAACACCAGCGATCTAAATTATTTAACCATTGTATTTTTAATTATGATTTGTTATGCTAACCATGGGTCTGAACGTCATCTCTTCGGTGTATTTCGCGTTTAAACCGAAGAATGTGATGACTAAAGGGAATAGTAGCCCAGATCCGTAGCTAAGGTGCAAAAATCGTGTTTAGACACGTACCGAAGCTCGGGATCGTGCCGAATGACCCAGCGAAGGGAGAAGTTCGGATTAAAACGATGGTAGGACCTATTTGAGCCTGGCGATTACTTCAAAAGGCTCTTCTCTTTTTATTTCGTACCGTTCGCAAGGAACCGTTCGCTTCTGCGAGCGGTTTTTTTTGTAAAAAGTTCTCGGCTCTAGTTTGGCTAGTTTGGAATTTATCGGAGACAATTTTTTGCGAATTCTATAATGTCGGATATTGCTGTGGAATAGGTTAAATTTTTTAGCAAACATCGAGTGATTGTGGTATGTTTTTCATATGAAAAAAATTAAAATATTGTATTTCATTCTCGCGATAATATTTGGCGTCTTTATTTTTATCTATGGCGGATACGATGATAGTCCAGGAGCTCAAGGGCTTGGACTCTTGGCGGTTGTTGGCAGTATTTTTGGAATAATAAAAATTAGAAAAAATAGTTTTTAAAACCATATAGATATGCAACCATATCGTCATACTCAAATTAGTTACCTGATGCTTTTTATCACGTTCGTTGTGTTGGTGTTTTTCGTTAGGATTCAAATTACAGCCAGAGCTGAACCACCATCGGTTGATTCTGGCACAAATTTTGCCATTACCGCCATAATGGCATTGATTCTTTTTGTCCTTGCGTCGTTTTCGACGCTTGCCGTTGCTATTGACGGACAGTTTTTAAAAATCCGTTTTGGCTGGGGTATTTTCCGCAAAAAGTTTCAATTAAACGAGATCTTCTTGGCTAGGAAAGTAAAAAATCATTGGTATTACGGCTGGGGGGTACGGTTGTGGTTTTGGCCGAAGATGTGGATTTTTAATGTTTCCGGTTTTGATGCAGTTGAACTCGTCATGAAAAACAGAAGAATCTATCGCATCGGCACTGATGAGCCGGAAAAACTTGAGGACGCAATCAAACAGGTTATAAGTTTTTAATTGGCAACTTATATTTACCGAACATTATCATATGAAAAATAAATTTTTTAATCCGGTTTTTTTGCAAAACGGAGAAAAGAGTGTTTTGGGCGAGTGCAATAAAAAAATTATTAGACCGGCTCTTTTAACAGCTTTTTTACTTTTAATTCCTCTATTAGGGAATTTATTCGTGGAAGGTTGGGACTGGCGATGGCATTCTTTTGTTCTGGCCGGCATTGTCTTGTTTGGAACCGGTTTTGCATATGAATTAATCGCCGGCAGATCGGAAAAAATTGCTTACAAAACGGCTTTTGGTATCGGACTTGGGACCGCGTTGCTTCTCTTTTGGGTTAATGGCGCCGTCGGAGTTATAGGAAGTGAAAATAATCCGGCTAATTTGCTTTTCGGGTTGGTATTTTTAGCCGGTTTTATCGGTTCGCTTTTTTCGAGATTCAAGGCGCGGGGGATGTCATATACAATGTCTTTGGCGGCAATTATCCAATTTTTGATTCCTCTGTTTGCTTTGATTGTTTGGCCGGCTCAGGCATCTTGGGGCGAGGCGGGAGTGGTCGGTGTGTTGGTTTTTAATTCGATTTTTTCCTTATTATTTTCTTTCTCGGCGTTGCTTTTTCAGCGCGCGAGTTTTTCTAAATCGGAATAACCCCTTTTTTGTTGTTAATTGGAAACGACCAAATTGCCCTGTCCCTTGAATAATTTTTTTCTTGAGTTAAGATTTTTCTGGTTGTATTAAGGGAAAATATAAAACTTAGAGAGAAAGGAATAGTTGTGAAGGTTTATCTTTGTGGAAAATGCGGTCAGGAGTTTAATCCGGAACCGTATTACTATGGTGGCGACAGGCTTTGTTCGTCTTGTCGTGAAAACTCTTCTGAGTCGATTCACCGAGCAAAAGAGGCTTACGACGGGATGAGTTTTCAAGACAGAAAAGAAGAAGGGGATTTCGCCTCCGCAGTATCCGAATCTTTTCCGAAACCATCTGAATTGAGCTATTGCAATGATTGCAATAGACGGATCAACGACGGAGAGACCTTATGTTCATCTTGTCGGGACAAGAGAGAAATCGAGTACGAGAGAAGTGCTGAACGGGCCAGGGAAGCGAGAGAGGAATATCGGAGAAGGATTAATGATCTCGGCTGAATGAAGGACATAAGTTTTCGGGATAGATTTTGGGTGGCAAGAAGGCCACCCTTTTTTTGACCCGGCGGATATAGGCATTCCCGAATTTTTTTTATCGGGTTATAATTGATTTGTGGCAGATTACGGTGAAAGGGAAGTAAAAGAATTACCAGCACCTCCGCCGATTTTAAAGTCAATCGGCGTCGGAGTTGTGGTTATGGGTCTCGCGATCGGGACAGGCGAACTTATAATGTGGCCCCATCTTATAACCAAGCACGGTCTTGGAATTATTTGGACCGCGCTTCTCGGAATCACTTTTCAATATTTTATAAATCAGGAAGTGGCGAGACACGCTTTGGCAACGGGAGAAAGTTTTTTTACTTCATCTTCTCGCTTATTGAAATGGTTCGCGCCATTTTGGCTTTTTTCCGCTGTCTTGCTATATGTTTGGCCTGGTTGGGCGGCGGCAATTGGCACAACTTTAAGAGAGCTTTTTGGTTTTGGTCATTACCTTTGGTGGGCGGCAGCCAGTCTTTTTCTTGTTCTTATTCTTACTTTCAGCGGGAAGATTGCTTATTCGCTTCTCGAGAAATCTCTAAAAGTTATAGTGCCCACATTTTTTGTCCTTTTGGTTATTTCAAGTTTTTTGACTCTTTCTTTGAAAGATATAGGCGAAGTTTTTTCGGGCATAATGAATTTTGGTCATTTGCCGGCGGATATAGACTATAACGTTCTTTTGGGCGCTATAGTTTTTGCCGGAGCGGGCGGTCTTTTAAATCTCTGCGTTTCTTTGTGGTATCGCGATAAACAACTTGGTATGGGTCTGTATGTTGGAAGGATAATTAATCCGATAACTGGCAAGGTAGAAGCGGTTTCTTACAAAGGTTATTCTTTTGAAGAAACGCCGGAAAATATAAAAAGATGGCGCGGATGGATGAGATTTATCAGGATTGATCAGGGTCTGATTTTTTGGTTACTCGGATTGGTGACCCTTATTCTTTTAAGTGTCAACGCTCACGCGGTGCTTTCTCCTAAAGGCCTTGTTCCTGACGGCTTAGATGTGGCGGTGGTCCAAGCTCACATTTTTGGCGAGAATTGGGGTTCATTTGGATTTAACCTTTTCTTGGTTATGGCCTTTCTAATGCTTTTTTCCGTCATGTGGACAGTGATAGACGCTTTTACAAGAATAGTCTCCGATATAATTTATGTAAATTCAAGGACCGGCCCCTTCCGACGCGTTCTTTCGCCTTTGGAAAAAGTTTCTTTGAGCCACCTTTATTACAGTTTGATTTTAGGTATCGTTCTTTTGAGCGCGATTCTTTTACCTTTTAAGCAACCTTTGGCTCTTCTCACGGTGAGCGCGGTTTTAGGCGGTTTGACCATGGCAATTTATATGCCGGTGATAATGTATATAAACAATTTTAAATTACCAAAAGCTCTTCGCCCCGGCATTTTCACGAATATTGTAATGGCCGGCGCGTCAATTTTCTATATTGTTTTCAGTATTTTTATAATAGCCGGCTATTTTTTAAAATAATCGGCAATTGTTCCGACAATTGACTTGCCAAGAGTCGGAAGCTCTTTCGGAAGTTGACAAAAAAATTGCAAGTGGGAACATTTTATACGGACGAACATGTTCGGAAATGGAGGTCTTGTGATTTTTTTAAAAAAATCAGACAAGTCTTTGGGTACGGAAAGATTGTGGAGACTTCATATTGTGGTTAGGGGCTCGATTTTTCGACCGAGGCATTTTTTCGAAAGGGAAAGGAGTTTGGAGGAGTGCCGGCAAAGGTTTGATTTACTTCGTCGAACTGGGCAATGTAAGTTGAATTATGCCGAAGCTATCGGGCCAGACGGTTCGAAGGAATTTCTCTCCTGATCCTCCCCTTTGTAACGACGCATGTGGTGTTCCACAAAAGACCCGGCCCGCCGAGCATAGCTCGGCGGGCCATAAATTATTTCCAATTTTATGTTATAATAGAATTTAGCAATGAATACGCTCGGTTGGTATGTTAGTCTCGTAAAACCCGCTTGGGCTCCGCCTTCGGGAATTTTTGGGCCGGTGTGGACTTTTCTTTACGCTATTATTGCCATTTCTTTCGGTTATGTTCTCTATTCATTTTTAAAGAAAAAAATCCGATTAGGAGTTTTTTTGCCTTTTGTTTTGAATTTGATTTTTAATTTTGATTTTTCACCAATTCAATTTGGCCTGCAAAATAATATTCTTGCAGCCATAGATATAATTTTTGTTTTAATCACTTTGGTTTGGGCGATGAGAGTGATTTGGCCTTTTGCTCGGTGGGTCGCCTTAGTTAATATTCCTTATTTGATCTGGGTTTCTTTCGCCACTGTTTTACAGCTCACTATTACCTATCTTAATTTTTGATTTATTCTATAAATCTAAAAAACCCTTAATTTAAGCCAGATTTTGGCTAAATTGTCATTGATTTTTTAATTCAGGAGAAATCATTGACAAATAACCTATTAATATGATATAATAGGGTTTATGCAAATAATATTAGCAGTAATTATTCCAGCTATTATGGGTATCGGCCTCTTTGTCGGAGCGTCTTCGATAAAGGGTAGCGATATAATGGCTAGCGCTTGGGCGGCTTCGAATTTGGCCAACAGGCATCAGGTTAGAACCGTTTTAGAGCTTTATTATATAGATAACGGTTTTTATCCGACTGTTTCTGACGCTAAAAATCTTTTCGAAGAATTAAAATCGAAAGGATACATTGATAATTTACCACTTAATCCGGAGGCTTTTATTTATAAAATTTCGGCTAATGGCGAAAGTTATAAATTTTCCGTTAAAGACGGAGAGCCCCAGTAAGATTGATTGCCATAACGCCAATCGCCTAAGTTATTATGTGATCATTCATTCCCACTCCAAGGAGAACGGGGTATTCTGGTCACTCTCAATAAAGGCAGTTTGACAAAAGCGGGCTTTTGGCCCGCTTTTGTCTTTATGGATTTATCTTTTTGAGTTTTTTGGTAAAATTTCGGCCTAAGTTCGGAAATGACTTAGAGACCTGAAAATCAATATGGATATAAAAAAAGAAAATAAAAATATATGTATTGATTGTCGAGGACGTCTTGAATCGCTCCAATCGATTATGAATCTTTCTCTTGCGGAAAAGGAACTACTTTCCCGACCGAGAAGGGTTTTTACCTTTTCTATTCCTGTCCGAATGGATAATGGCGAGGTCAAAGTCTTTAATGGTTATCGAGTTCAGTATAATGACGCTTTGGGTCCAACTAAAGGCGGTATTCGCTATCATCCGGAAG
>CAZFCM010000039.1:0-5849 GCA_964517725.1 uncultured Candidatus Saccharibacteria bacterium
GTATGCTACTGACACATCCCGAACGTCTCCAGCATTACAACGATCTCTGGATCGACTGTGCTGGCGATGAGTTCGACGATCCGGCGGATGCCGATGTCCGCTTCGATCACGCCCCGTTCTTCTACTTCCACTTCGGCCGGGTCAGGTTCGACGCGCGCTGGTTCGGCGGTGCCGACGGGGGCTGCGGTTCCGCGTCGGCCTTCCTCCCGCAGTAATCGATCCTTGAGGTCTTGAATTCTTGGGGCTTTTGATCCCTTGAATTCCGCCGCAGGCGGTCGAAAAAATTGGGGCTATCCACAACACATCGTGGATAGCCCCTTTCTCTTTTTATTACATTTATTTTCTCTATAGATTACGCGTGATATAATCGGTTCGTGGCAAAAAATCAGATAAAAACAAGGTTCGCTCCGAGCCCTACAGGCTATTTGCATATTGGCGGAGTGAGAACCGCCCTTTTCAATTACTTATTTTCTAAAAAAAATGAGGGTCTTTTTTTTCTAAGAATTGATGATACGGACAAAGAACGTTCAAAAAAAGAGTACGAAGAAGATATAGTCAAAAGTCTCGGCATTTTAGGTCTGAAATGGGACAATCAATTAGTCAGGCAATCTGAAAGGACGGAAATTTACCAGAAACATCTGGAGAAGATGATTGGGGATGGGAAAGCATACGTTTCGGAAGAAAAAAATCCGAAAGAAGGAGAAAGAACCGAGGTTATCAGATTAAAAAATCCAAACAAAACTGTAATTTTTGAAGATGTCATAAGAAAAAAAGTTTCTTTCGACACAACCGAACTCGGCGACTTTGTCATCGCCAAATCAATAAACGAACCAATCTATCACTTTGCTAGCGTGGTTGACGATTTCGAATTGGGAATAACAGATATCATCCGAGCCGAGGAACATCTTTCTAACACACCCAGACAGATTCTAATTCAAGAAGCCATAGGCGCGCCAAGACCTATTTACGCCCATTTGCCACTTATTCTGGCATCCGACCGTTCAAAACTCTCAAAAAGGCAAGGTTCGGTGGCCTTAAAAGATTTCCTTGAAAAAGGTTATCTACCAGAAGCAATCATCAATTATTTGGCTCTACTTGGTTGGCATCCAGAAAACAATCGCGAAATTTTCAACTTAAAAGAACTAACGGACGAATTTGATTTATCCAGAGTTCAAAAAGCCGGCGCCATCTGGAATTCAGAAAAGCTCGATTGGACCAACAAAGAATATCTTAAAAAAATGTCTCCGGAATCAAGATTAGAGAAATACCTCGCTGAATTTAAAAAAATAGATCCGATATACACCAAAGAAAAAGTGGCAAAAATTGAACCGCTTATAACTGAGAGAATCTGCAAATTCAGCGATTTAAAAGAGATGTCAGAAAAGGGCGAGCTGTCTTATTTTTTTAACCGACCGAAATGGAAAAAAGAAGAATTTCTTTGGAAAGGGGAGGGGGAGTTAAAAGAAACAGCCAAATTGCTTAAGGGCGCCCTAGAAATTATTTTAAAAATCCCTACTTTTGAAAAGGATTTAATAAAAAAATCAATCTGGCCCTATGCAGAAGAAAAAGGCAGAGGAAGTGTTCTTTGGCCTCTCCGATATGCCATGTCTGGATTGCTAAAATCTCCTGATCCCTTTACTCTAGCCGAAATTCTCGGGAAAGAAGAAACGGAAGAAAGGATCCGGGAGGCGATTTCTTTCATCAGCTAATGATGTTTCTCCGAAAAAAAGAGAGGTGTTTTATTTTTTGTCTGATTTTTATATCCACGTTTTTTTTCTTTTCGGCCGTCAGACCAACTTTCGCCAATGTCGAAGATATTAGACAAAAGATTGCTGATCGGGAAAATGCGATAAAAAAACTTGAAGAAGAAATATCCGCCACTGAAAAACAAATAAATTCCTCGAGAAGTGAGCAAAAAACGCTGAAAAGCGCTATTGCCGTTTTTGACGCAGAAAGAAAAAAATTTCTAGCTCAAATAAAAATCACTGAAAAAAAAATTGAAGCGAGGGAGTTTGAAATTGAGGTTCTTGGTTTAGATATAAACGACAAAATCAAACGAGTGGGAGTATTGAAAAACGGCTTAGCGGCGGCGGTCCGTTTCCAAAATGCAATGGATATGGAATCTCTCATCACTGCTTACCTCAATAATCCAAAAATGTCAGATCTCTGGAATTATCTGGATCAATCAACCGAAGTAAAAAAAGCTCTACTAGATAAGACAGAACAGTTAAAAAATTTGAAAGAAAATCTAGAGAAAGACAAAAACTCCGCCGAATTAATAAAAAAACAATTAGTCAACCTTAAAAGCGAACTCAACTTAAGCAAAAAGTCAGCTGAGAATTCAAAAAATGAGCGAGAAAAACTCCTTAAAGCAACTCAAAATAAAGAGTCCGAATACCAAAAAATACTAGCCAAACAGCTCGCAACCAAAGAAGCTTTTGAAAAAGAGCTTCTTGAATTCGAATCGCAGTTGCGTTTTGAGATAGATCCGAATTCTCTTCCTCCTTCAGGAAAAAAAGTTCTCCGTTGGCCTTTAGATATAAACATAAAAATCACTCAATATTTCGGAAAAACTGCGTTCGCCACGGCCAATCCGCAAATTTACAACGGAATGGGGCACAATGGCATAGATTTCCACGCTCCAATCGGCACACCGATCAAATCTTCCGCCTCTGGATTCGTGGCCGGTTTTGGCAACACCGATATAGCATGTCCCGGCGCTTCATACGGAAAATGGATTATGATAGAACATCGAAATGGTCTTTCAACACTTTACGCCCATCTTTCCAGCTTCTCGGTTGTTTCCGGTCAAGAGGTGCAAGAAGGGGAGACGATAGGCCTATCTGGCAATACCGGTTATTCGACTGGCCCTCATCTGCACTTTACCGTTTTTGCCAGTCAAGGTGTCAGGATAATGGAACGTCGGAGCAAAGTTTGCAACGGCATATATATCATGCCCGTCGCTGACTATCGTGCTTATCTAAATCCCTTGTCATATTTGTAATTTCTCAAAAAAGAGATAAAATAAAAAAATAAAAAGTCTTTTGAATTGTTTACTACTTGACATATATCGTTTTTAATATGTTATATAAAATGGGGGATAATCGAGGATTTGTTAAAGCTGTTCTTATTGTCTTAATTGCACTCATAGTGCTCGGCTACTTAGGTTACAATATAAATGACATCATAAAAAACCAAACGGTAAGAGATAATCTGAATTGGGCTTGGAATTTGATTAAAAAAGTTTGGGAAAATTATCTTCAAACACCGGTTGTCTGGGTTTTTGAGAAGCTCTTAGGATTCGCCAAAAGCAATGTTTTGGGGCCTGACACACCAACACCTGACGCTCCAACCATCTGATTCGAATTTGTTTCTAAAAAAAATTCAAGAATCAATAATTTCGACTGTGAGGTCTGTGTCTCTTGATTCTTGATCAAGCTTCGTCAAAATAAAAACTTAAAAAGGGAAGCCTTTTTATAATTTAAAGTAAAAGATTAATAACCATCTTAGACGCTTTGTTTCTCTTCGGTAGATTTGAACAAAAGATATATTGTGCGACATTCATATACTACATATAATACACAAAAACTCCATAAAGATCCTCGCTATTTATCCAGAGGCCTCGCCTAATACCCTGCCGAGGTACTACAAGTCTGCAGGACAAGAATAGAACGAGGCGCCAAACTTTATTTCCCCTTTTTTCTCTAAATATTTCTCTAAATAGAAATATCAAACCCTATAAAAAAACCGGATTAGAAAAATAATTTAATTTTATTTTTAATTCCCCACTCATCCGAAAAAACCCAAGAACTAAGAATATGATAAATGCGGAAAAACAAAACGGCCTGCGAGTTTTTTTTCGCAAGCCGTTTTGTTTTTTTATTTCCCGTTAACCCCGTCAACCATAGCCAATTCATCTAAAGAATTGACCCAGCATTTGGAAGACGATTTCCAGGGCTTTAAACCCTCTTTCTCGTAGAGCCATTTAGCATAGGCCAAATTGTCCTCGAGATTGTAAATGTCAAAACCTAATTTCTCAGCTCGATCGGCATGATACTTTTCATTGATTTGCATCACACCAATGTCATCTGAATTGACAAGCCCCCTTATGACCGTACCGTCTTTCTTGTAGTGACGATAAGTACTTTCACATTTCGCTACTTCGGCCAAAATTGGATCGTCCTTGAAATATTCTTTGACATATTTTTCCAAACTAATCGGAGCAGTATGAACTATCTCTTTTTTTTGCTCCACCGCCAGTGCTTTGGCTTCTGCCTTAGTATCTGCTTCGACAGGAGCCGGACCATACACACTGGAAACTAGAAAAATAAGACTGGTAAGCAATTCAATTGTCATAAAACTTTTTCCCCGCCACGACTTCTTAAAGTCTAATATCGCGCGACAGAGGATGTTTTGCGTCTTTTTCAATCCTAAAAAGGAAAGACGTAAACAAAAATCAGGGCTTACACCCTGACCCACATATCTTATCATATTTAGGTTCCGTTGTCAAGCTTATCCAACGTATTTTGATTTATGTCAATGCTAAAAAAATGGCTTAACTGAGCCATTTTTTTGCTTTAAAAGCTTGATTTTCCAGGACAAATATTACGATATATTACGATAAATAATTCTCTTAAAAATAAAAAATAGACAAAAAAGAAAAAATGGGTGTTTTTTCACTTTTTAACGGGAAAAACAATAGGATATTTAGCGTAATCCGATATAAGATTTCGGCCATAAAACAACCGAGATAGACATTCCGCTTCTAAGAGAGCGTCTTCTAGCGCATTATGCTTCCCTCTTTCCTCTAAAAGACCGGAGTATTTCATAATAGCATCCAAATTTAAGGCCGAGCGGTTTTTTGCTGAGGGAGGTTCAATCCCTCGCCATACCATATGAGCAAAAGCGACCGAATGGAGATCAACCGTCCGATGGGCCAGTGGCCAATTTATATGATAACGATAAGCGGTAGCCCTCAAAAAATCTCTGTCAAAAGACGGATTTTGACCGGCAATAGTCCATTCTCCGACTGTCTCCGACCACTTTAAAAATTTTTCCAACAACTCTCTGTCTGTTTGTTTGTTCAAATCAGTTATTTCTTCCTTGGAAAAACCATTTACTTCCAATGCCTCCTTGTCAATATGAGCGCCGTCCCATACTCTGCATTCTTCATAAAAACGCCTCTCGGGCGTGTCAAAATCGACCGCCCCGACAGAAACCAGAGAACATTTTTCAGAATCTACCCCTGAAGATTCCACATCAACAATTATCATGTGTTCTCGATTTTAACATAACCCGATAAATTCTGCCCGCTTCCCCGCCCCAAGAAAAGGTTTATAATGTAGCGAAAGGTTAAAAATATAAAAAAACCATGAAATTTAAAAAATACCACGATGATATAGAAAATTTTCCGGATCAATTCAAAAAAGGCGTCGACCTGGCTTCCAAAATAAAATTACCAGACGGATACGGAAAAGATTTTGAGCGAATAATTCTTTGCGGGATGGGTGGCAGTTCGCTTCCCGGCGATCTTTTGAATAACATTCTTTCGGTTGCAGGAGCTGGTTCCCCTATAATTGTCCACCGTAATTACGGCATACCGAAATCTTCATATCAAAAAACTTTTTTTATAATCTCTTCCTATTCCGGAAATACCGAGGAAACGTTGAGTTCTTTTGAAGAAGTAGTGAAAAATGGATCCAAGGCCTTAGTCATAACTTCTGGCGGAAAATTGCTCACAGAGGCCGAATTGCGCGGTTTTCCGGTATTTAAAGTGCCTTCTGGTCTCCAGCCCCGTCTTTCTTCCGGCTTCATCATATCAGCCATAGCTGGGATATTGGAAAGAATGG
>CAZFCM010000040.1:0-1249 GCA_964517725.1 uncultured Candidatus Saccharibacteria bacterium
GTTTCCTTGGAAGTTTCTGACCGCATTTGATGCGACTAGACTTTTCAGAACTTCATGATTTTCCCTCCCGACTTCTTTAATGGCTTCTTCTAAAGCCTGTAGTTCTCCGGCAACATTGGCCATGGCAACAGCTTTTAGTCCCTCAGCTCTTTTTAGCGCCGCATCTTTCCTGTTTTCTTCTATGCGGATGCTCTTTTCTGACTCCTGAACATCTCTGTCTTTGTCAGAAAGCTCGAACTCGTGTACATTTAAACTGCCCGGAACACACTTCCAACCTATGAGATTCGGTAGAACCTCATTGATTAATTCTTCCAGCTTTCCTAAATCCCCGGCTGATTTTGGAGCTCCTAGGAATATTTTTAATGCATTGTTGCCGAAGTATTGCATGATTTCTGCCACAACGATTCTCGTCATGGAAGGGAAGAAGTTCCCTTTAAGGGTATAGACCGCGAGAATGGGGTCTGTCACCCGAAACATCCCTTCTACTAAGAGTGTTATTCGGATTGTTTTTTCAATCTCCACTTCTTTGGCCAAAAAGGGTCTAGGAACTTGCCATCGCAAGCGCGTTTGATCAGATTTTGCGCCGTGGACAATCTTCTTTTCAATAGTCTGGCTTTCACCCGGCGGGGCGTACTTTGCGGTGTCAGCAATGTTGAATCGGTGGAGTCTGACTATTGGGTAAAAAATACTTACCCAAAAGATCCCCAGTTTATTTTCCATGAACCGAATGAAAAAATTTTTCTTCGGCTCAGGATATGTTTCCTCGTCAGTTCCAGTCGTCGAAGAATTTCCGACGATGGATGTTTTTACAATCCGCCACCCCTGTCCAGGGAATTCGTGGGCATGATAACCCGCGCTCTTTAGGTTTGCCAGCACCTTTTTCGGAGTGCCGTTGGTGGACACTAGGGCGATCTCGCCCTCTTCCAACATGATCCCGTTACGCTCGAACTTGGCCGAAGCATACAGGAAGACGACAGACATTACCACCAGTATTGCCAGCAGTGCCAGTAATACTAATATTAGCGATATTGCGCTCATGATTCACCTTTTCTTTCGTTTTTGTTGTTTTTTGAAATTGTCAAAGATCTTTAAGATCTCGGACCCTTCCATACTTATAGCACAATAGATAGGTATTTGTCAAGATAAAATTTGGGGTACATTAGATCTCGAACCGCGACAGTCAAAGTTCCGAATTAAACCTAAAAGCGCAAAGCTGAGCGAGATGGACGACCGATCAAACCCCTCACGC
>CAZFCM010000040.1:1349-5480 GCA_964517725.1 uncultured Candidatus Saccharibacteria bacterium
AAAGC
Source organism: uncultured Candidatus Saccharibacteria bacterium (assembly GCA_964517725.1). Classification (GTDB taxonomy): domain Bacteria; phylum Patescibacteriota; class Minisyncoccia; order Phycocordibacterales; family 2-02-FULL-43-11; genus 2-02-FULL-43-11. Next base: position 1,355 of record CAZFCM010000040.1, read on the forward strand.
GCGCAGGCGCTTTGCTCCCGCTTCGTAAAAACGAGATTTATTTTTTGTTTGGCCTATAATTGAAAATGCGTGAACCAATCAGAAAATTTTTCAAAAAAATTGATAAGAAAAATTTTCTAATCTTGCGGAAAAAGAATAAGCGCCTTGCGGGATTCGTATGAACGAATTAGTCCGCAAGGCGCTGATGAATTAGTTGCTCCTTCTTAATTAGAAGCCAATCGCAATTAGTGAGATCCCGACGAGCCCTGTCAAAATCACGGCAATCTCTCGTCGCGACATACTGCGTGCTTCGCCAAAGATCGTGAGGCCAATGAGAGTCGGAATGCTCATTTCCGCCACCAACTGGATCGGCTGAACGACCGTGATGGGGACGAGTGTGCGTATTAAGTAGGCCAACATTAGAGATGTCCAGATGCCTACTGCCAACAGCAACACTTTCCCTTTTTGGACATGTGTTAACGCTGGGCCTGCCTCGCCATGTCCCATTATCACGAAGCGTGTGAAAAGAGCACCAAGCCATGCGCCAAAATACCACGCAACTACATAAGTCAAAATGTTCATTCCCTGCAAGGAAAAAAAGCGCATGGAGAACATGGCAATACCCCAGATTACTGTGTAGCCAAGTACCCAAACGGCGAAGCCATCTTTTGAACTGCTACCATTAGGTTTGTCTTTCTTGATCCTTGCAAAGACACTCGCGCTGATGACAGAGAGGATGATCCCCGCAGTCAAAATTGGCGTCATGACACGTAGCTCACCGAGGACTGCATAACCAAGACCTATGGCGGTTAAGTCATCAAGATTACTAAGCATAGCTGTTCGTGAAGTCGAAATGTCATAGGCGCGCCAGTGACAATAACACGCAAAGGCATTGGCAGCCCCAATGATTGCAACAATCACGAACGACCAGCTTAAATGAATTTTTTCGGCAATAGCCGCCGTGATAAGAGCCAGAGAAGCCGCGAGGAAGTATTGCCACACGAGTTTCCGCGTGCGCGATCCTTCAGGGGCCCCGATTTTTTTGATGGCAATTTGGACAAGGCCATACTGATACAGGAACACAATACACACTAGAAACTGCCAACTCATTGACAGCACCCCCTTTCAGTTTTCAAGGTTCATTTTCTGTCGGCACTTTACCGACAGAAGTTTCATTATTAGGAATGATCTGTCTTAGCATAAATACGTTAATTTGTCCAGTCATTCAAATAAAAACATAAATTCGTTAGAATTTTTGCAACAAACAAAAATAAAATTTTTTCCTTTTTCGAAAATTTGCAAAATTCTGTTTTGTGGGCGGGGAGGGGTTTGGCGACCACGTCGCCAGGTGATTTTCCCGTTTTGCTCCCTTTGGTCGCAAAACATGGAAAATCCTTTCAAACCCCTCACGCAAAGCGCGCAGGCGCTTTGCTCCCGCTTCGTAAAAACGAGATTTATTTTTTGTTTTGTGGGCGGGGAGGGGTTTGAACCCTCAAGCCTTGCGGCACTAGCTCCTAAGGCTAGCGTGTCTGCCAATTCCACCACCCGCCCATAAAATTTTCAGATTTTTACCAATTTTTTTTGTTGCGCAAGATAAACAGGATTCTTTTTTTCAATCGGGCTTCGAATCCTGCGCGAAAACGCCCCCGCGTTTTCTTGATCGGATCCTGCGGATCCGCCCAGCAGGATTCGAACCTGCGACCGTTCGCTTAAGAGGCGACTGCTCTACCAACTGAGCTATGGGCGGATTTTTAGTTTTAATTTTACAAATTTTATTCCCGTCGAAGATTTTAGGCATTTTTCCCTCTCGCGGGCTTTGATTAGCGTATCATAAATTTCAGTATAGACAATTTTTAAATTTCTTATGCGCGAAGTTGTTTTGGTATGGCCAAGTCCGCGATCTTTTATTGGAAGTGACCAGAATACCCGGTCTCTTTTGGGCGGAGATGGGTGACCACCTAATAACTTAGGCGAGCAGAACTGCTTTTATCCGACGAAGTTGACGTTTTGTTCATATATAATTTACTACTTTTTCAATACGACAATCAGGTTGTCAGTCCTCTGACGCGCTTTTTTAATCAGAAGAATGTTGTAATTTGACAGAAATTTTTTCCATTCCGCAATAGTCCATAAATTTCTATGCCCCATTTTATCATTGATACTATTTGACTTTTGATGAATTTACAGAATAAACTAAAAGTGAAGTGAGGCGAACTTTCTAAAGTTGCAATTTGCTAAATGATGCCCAGGGAGGGAATCGAACCCTCAAGCCTTTCGGCCGGGGATTTTAAGTCCCCTACGTATACCAGTTCCGTCACCTGGGCATTTAATTATAATAATATACCAATCTTTTTTTTCAAGAAAATTTTTTTGTAAAAGATCGGACAAAAGTCATAAAAAAGATTCCTATTTTTCTAATTTATTGAATGAATCAGTTTTTTGATCCTTTAGGCACGGGCGGGAATCGAACCCGCGTATGACGGTTTTGCAGACCGCAGCGTTACCACTTCGCCACCGTGCCTTCGCCGATCGGGCCGATTTCATTTTCGGCCAGATATAAAGTATAGACGAAAAACCTTTCACTTTCCAATTTTTTTGGAAATTTCTTTACTCAGATTGTCTAGTTTCTGACGATTTTTTTCTCCTAAATCAATGAGCACATCAACAAGTGGAACAAAAGAGAGACCGGTTTTTTCGTTAAGATATTTGTAAAGATTCGATCTTTGACTTTTAGAAAAGGAGAGAGCTTGCCCTTCTTTGTTTTCTGGAAAAACAGAAATGTAAATTAAAGCTCTTTGCCCTTTTTCCACGAGCTCGGCTCGAGTTACGGTGATCATTGAAGTCCTGTCGGACTCTTTTTCAAAGAATTCAGCGGCAGCTCTAACAATTACGGATTCAACTTTTTCATCCTTCTTATCAACCATTATTTTTCTACGATTTTATAAGCTACGATTGAGTCGCCAGGAGCGACAGATATTTTTACTTCAATCATTGCGCCGAATTCAAACCCCTCCGCGACCTCGCCGGTTCTTATTTTTTGCTTTTGTAGTTCTCTGATTTTTCCCTTTGCCAGTTCCTCCTCTCGGCGAATTATTTTTATATCGGCGCCGGTTTCAAGCTGGCCGGAAACAACCTTGCCACCGATTATTTGTCTGTCTTTGTCTTTGCCGAAAATTTTTATGATTTTTGCTTGACCTGTTTCTTCCTCAATTTTTTCTCTTGGCCGTCTTTCCTCAATCAATTCTGAAAGCCATTCCGAGAGTTTGTATATGATTTCAAAATTTTTGGCGAGAATCGCTGACCTCTCGATTATATTTTTTGCCCGACTGTCTATTTTAACATTGAAGCCGACAATGACAGCTCCTGTGATGCTTTCGGCAAGTTTGGCGTCGCTTTCTGAAATGTCTCCGACACCGGAATAAATCACTGAAACTTTTGCTTTTTCCGTTTCAGTTTTTTCTAATTCATGAGCGATGGCATCCAGAGTGCCGGTGGCATCAGCTTTGACTATTAATGAAATAACAGCGTTTTTTCTCTCTCCTTCTTGATTGGCGGAAATCGTTTTCCTGGCAAAAGAGTTTCTATTGGTTGTTTTTTTGTTTTTAGTTGAAATTTCCTCTGCCTCTTTCTTGCTTTCTACCATTATGAATTTTTCCCCGGCTTCCGGCAGTTTATTCCACCCAATTATTCTAAGCGGTATGCCGAGACCGGCCTCTTTAACCAATTTTCCTGAAGCGTCTTCCATTATTCTAAGAGGGGCCATAGAATCACCCGATACGACATAGGATCCTGTTTTTAAAGAGCCGTTTTTTATTACGACAGTGGCTGAGGGCCCACGTCGATTATCGTGATTGGCTTCCACTATAAAGCCTTCGGCAGGAGCTTTTGGATTTCCAGTCAAATCGCTCATTTCTGCTACCAGATCTATTAATTCCAGAAGCTCGGCAATTCCTTTTCCCGTTTTGGCTGAAATAGCCACCCAAGGTATTTCTCCGCCATAACCTTCCAGGTATATTTCTTTTTCTGCCAAGCCCTGTTTTGTCTTTTCAACATCAGCCCCTGTTTTGTCTATTTTGTTTATTGCCACAATAAAAGGGAGGCGGGCGCTTTTTATGCAATTTAAAGCATCCAGAGTTTGACGTTTAGC
>CAZFCM010000041.1:0-5351 GCA_964517725.1 uncultured Candidatus Saccharibacteria bacterium
ATCAAGTAATTTAAATCGAAAGGCGCCTAATCCTAAAAAATTCGTCATTAAAAGTGTCCGCCAAAAGGCGGAAAGTCCGGTGGAACCGCGATCGGAAAAAGACCGCCCGGGCAAACGCGAAAGTCTTTTGCGTTTGCCCGGGCGGATTTTTAAAAGTTTAAAAATAAAAAATGGAGCAAGATATCATCGAAAAGAAACGGCACTCTCTCGCCCACCTTCTGGCGGCGGCTGTTATTGAAATTTACCCTAAAGCCAAACCGACAATCGGCCCGGCAATTGAAAATGGATTCTATTATGATTTCGACGAACTGAAAATATCGGACTCCGATCTGCCAACGATAGAAAAGAAAATGAAGGAAATCGTCAAAAGCTGGAAAAAATTTTCCCGCGAAGAAATTTCAGCCGAAGAGGCCAGTGAAAGATTTCGTGATAATCCTTATAAAAATGAACTTGTGGAAGAACTCATCAGGGCCAAAGAAAAAATAACTGTTTATACATGTGGAAAATTCGCCGATTTGTGCCGTGGCGGACATATTGAAAATCCAGCCGAGAATATAGATCCCGGCTCATGGAAATTATCACGCATCGCCGGCGCTTATTGGCGAGGAAATGAAAAAAACAAAATGCTAACAAGAATATACGGACTGGCTTTTGGAACAAAAAAAGAGCTTGATGAATATGAAAAATGGATCGAGGAAGCAAAAAAAAGAGATCATAAAAAGCTAGGAGCGGAACTTGACCTGTTCGTGATAGACGAAGAGGTTGGTAAAGGCCTGCCATTATGGACACCAAAAGGTACGATAATAAAACTCGAGCTCGAGAAATTCACCAGAGATCTTGAAAAAAAATACGGGTATGAACATATTTCCACCCCCTATCTTGGAAGTGAAAAACTTTATCAAAAATCAGGTCATTTGGCGCATTATCGGCAAAATATGTACGCTCCGATAGATATGGACGGAGACATTTTTTATCTTCGACCGATGGCCTGCCCTCATCATATCCGAATGCTTCAACGCAAACCGATAAGCTATCGCGACTTGCCTATTCGTTATGCCGAAATCGCCGATTACAACCGCTACGAAAAATCCGGTGAATTGATGGGCATGATTCGGCTCCGCAAATTTCAATTGACCGATGCTCATATTTTCGCCGCTCCCAGCCAACTAAAAGATGAATTCAAAATGGTCTGCGCCTTAATTCAAGAAGGCATGGCCGGCTTAGGTCTTGAAAATTCAATATCTTATCGATTTTCAAAAAGGGATCCGAAAGACAAGGAAAAATATTATCCTGATGACGAACTTTGGAACAAAGCCGAAACCTTAATGAGAGAAGCTTTGGATGAAATAAAAATCCAATATGTCGAAGCTGAAGGCGAAGCCGCTTTTTACGGCCCAAAGCTGGATATTCAGGCTAAAAACGCAAACGGTAAAGAAGATACCCTGTTTACGGCCCAAATAGATTTTCTGCTTCCTGAAAAATTCGACATAGAATACACAGACGAAAATGGCCAGAAAAAAAGGCCGGTTATGATACATCGTTCAGCCTTCGGCGCTCTTGAAAGAACTTTTGCTTTTTTAATCGAAAAATACGCCGGCTCTTTTCCTCTTTGGTTGTCTCCAATCCAAATTGCCATAGTGCCAGTGTCAGAGAAATTTAACAGTCGTTGCGAAAGCATAATTTCTTTCCTAAAAGATCGAGAAATTCGGTCAAAACTCTACAATTCAAACGAATCTCTCGGTAAAAAAATAAGAGAAATAAAAATCCAAAAAATACCATATTGGGCTGTAGTGGGTGAAAAAGAAATGTCCGAGGGATCCTTAAGTGTGGAAAATCGAAACAGCAACGAAGCAAAAAAGATGAGTCCGGAAGAATTATCGGAACTTCTCCTGAAAGAAATCAAAAAGCGGGCATAGCCCGCTTTTTGATTTTGAGTCGAATTTCAATTCAAGATGGACCGCTAATGAATCATTCTCGGAAAAGACTTTCCGATTATTCCGATTTTGACATCCTCATCAAAGCTATTCTTAAGCCAACATGCTGATTACTGTAATTCTTATCGATAATCGAAAAAAGGGCCGCCAGAACAGCTTCTAGTTTGGCCGCGCTCCAATGTGAAACTATCTGCGAAAGAACAACATTTCTCCTGTTCGTCTCACCTTCAATTTTTGCCCGATAAGCCGAGTCGAGCTCTAAAATAACACTCGACATAAAATCTTCGACCGGAACATTTTTCTCCTTCAGTTTCCTGACATATTCCAAAACCGGCTTTTCTTCCCCCCGAACGATTAAATTGACAAAAGAATTCACATCGGTCATCAAATCAGGCTTCATATTTTTTTCTTTTTTGTTATCTGCTAAAACCGCCTCCTTGGTCACAATCCCATAATCACGAGGCGTCGGAACATAAGTCTCGGCTATTTCTGCCAAACTTTTTTCTTTCTTGAAATTGGCATCATATTTCGGAACCAAAACATCTGTTGATGTTTCGTTGACTGGATTCATATCCATAGTTAAAATTTTTTTATCGTTAACGCTAAAAATATAACCGCCGGACGACCTTTCTCCATTCGACGGCTTCTCTAAACTTTTAAATTTTGTCTTAAAGAAACCCCTGATCTCATCACTCCTCGCTATCAAAACCAGAACCAAACTCCACAAGGCGACTATAGAAAAAAAGGCAACTACCCTGCCAGTCCGGCCGAAACCAGTATATGGCACTTGACTCAAGTAGATTATGCCGGGTGAAGATGAAGCTGTCTTAAATAAAAAAGCTTTAGAAACTGATTGGGCGGAACCTTGGAGATCGGGCAATCGGCCATCAGCAAGATTTTGCCCTGACACCTCTCGAAAGTGCGGAAAAAAGAATAAAACGGCAAATGACAAAGCTATTCCGATCATTATAAATCTATTTTTTCTCATTTTCCCTGATTTTTGGTCTTTAATTTAAAATTTGGAAGACAACAAGACCCTATATGACCCTATCTCCTTTGTAAAAAAAATCAAGCCCCTCCCACTCTCCCCTCAATAACCCGATGTAACCATTTCCTTTTCTCCAACAAAATAGGCCTCCGCCACAAACCGGCTGTTTTTTTCGCCCAGAGCATCACAAGTAAAAATCGTGAGCGTTCTTTCTCCGGTCTTCAAATCTATAAAAGACCAATTGCTGTCAGCTAATTCTATTTTTTTGACGATATATAGATATTCTCGGTTGTCGGAAATAACTAAAATCTCATCCCCTATCATAAGTTTTTCCAAATGATTCAAAGACTTGAAAGCAAGGTTGTTTACTATCGGAAAATAAGAACTATGGCCGAATAAAACCAAATTTCCGCTCTGGCCCAAGAGAACCGAATCGGGATGTCTGACCACACCTGAAAGAAGCGCCTCTTCAAGCGAGTTCTGATCTGATTCTACGGGGTTCAAAATCGGGGAATCGACCAATATACTTTTTATTATCAACCTCTCCGGATAAAAGATTTCCGACAAATTGACCCTTTTTTCTACTGGAACAACTGGAACAAAAGGTCTGTTATTTTTAAGAAATGACTTTGGAAAGACATCGAAAAATTCCCTGCTTATCATTTTTCGGGAATAATTAGCCAAAAGGTCTGTCATTTCTTTGACCTCCATCGGAGCAAAATCAAAGAAAACCAAAATCGAAACAGAAAAAATAAAAACTGTTGTCCACGACATTAAAAAAATCATCACGTTTTTCATCTTGATTTTCTATGTTTCCTTAATCTGGCAAAAACTTCGATTTTACGAGATTTTTCTCCCGCCATAAATTCAGTATGATAAAATCAGTATAGATATGTCAAGATAGACAAAAAACTCTCTTGTTTGAGAATGGGTAAAGGCGAAAAAATCCGTTTGAGGTAAATTTAAAAAAATAAAATAAAAACATGAAAATCGAAGAAAAATCCCCGAATAAAGAGATTGTCCTCCTGCCAGCTCCGATCAAAAAAGAAAAATCCGTAATGAAAACAAATCTGGCTATAATCATCGGCGCTTTCGTACTATCTCTAATATCTTACAACCTATATCAAAATCGTTCCGAAATACCCGTCGCCTGGAAAAATGTCTCATTGGCGACCGTATCAATATATTCGCTCTTAATTCCAAATCCGCCAGCTGAAGAAAGTGAAAAAGTAAACGGAGCGACTAGCGACGAAATTATAAACCAGCAAATAGTCCCAGAAAAAAAACCGATTGTAGCCGGACCAAAATCAGAAAAATCCTACTCCTTTGACTTTAAACCGATTTCCGAAAAAACCGATCTGGCCGTCGAAATAACAGGTATTGGAAAGATTTCAGCTAACAATAATTTCGAATCTGCCGAAACCCTAAAAGCCAGCGACAAGATAGCTGTTAAATTCAAAATCAAAAACGTCGGTGGCCAAAGCGTAAATAGCTGGGAATTTTCGGCTTCACTCCCGACTTTTCCGCCATATGAATTTAAATCCGATCCGCAAAATTATCTTGGCCCGGGAGACTTTGTCGAATTTGTTCTGGGTTTTGACAACATTGAAAAAACAGACGGTAATATTTTTAAAGTGAAAATTGACCCAAGAAATGAGATACCCGACTCTATTCTAGAAAACAACGAAGCGTCAGTTTCCATAAATGGAATCCGATTTTAAAAAGACGCCCTGCCTACAAAATAGACAGAGCGTCAAGAAAATCAACCCGCGATTTTGTGAGCTAGACCGAGCCGAACCGCTTCATCAGCTGTGAACACCCTGCCTTCATGTTTACTCATTATCTCTCCAACCTCAACCGGCGACATAGAGGTCTTTCGGATTATCAGATTGTTGACAGCTCTCTGATAAGCCGAGGCTAAAACAACTTCTCGTTCTCCCCAATTTACCTGTTTGCCTTCAAAATGCGAAACCCCGGGAACAGGAAAAATTGGGTGGAGCATCAACTTGCCATTTGGTTTTATTACTCTCATGTGACAAGCCAAAAATATAAGCGCGGCGCTTGAACCTGCGTTTTCACAAACACTGACAGTGCGCGCTCCTAAAATGTTCAGAGCCGAAACTACTCTGAGAGCTCCGAACAAGAAACCGCCCGGACTGTTTATGTTGATGATCACTTCGCCAAGACCTGTTTCCTGAAAACGATGAATATCAGTAAGCACCCTTACGGCCTCATTCCTGTCAAAATAGCCGATCAGGGAAATTTCATCTCTCATCTTTCTTCCTTTCCCCTTTTGTTTTTTTTATTAAGTGATACAATTTAATCTATATCTATTATAACCCACAAGGTCGAATTTGTAAATATTAAAAATCGTAATTAAAAAATATGTCTACACCAGAAGAATATGCGAAAGAGGTAGGAGAGAACAT
>CAZFCM010000042.1:0-5275 GCA_964517725.1 uncultured Candidatus Saccharibacteria bacterium
AAAACGCGAACCAACCGCAACGAAAAGCGGGAGTCCGCGCCGAATCGCAACCGGGGGGGTAAACTCAAAATGTAATTTTTTTTTGTGAGTGAAACCGCGGGTCGCGATTCGGCGCGATTCACCAGCGTGATAAAATTCTACCATAAAGCCGAAAAAGAGCCCAAACTAACGTTATAAAACAAAAAAATTATCCACAAACCCCTCTTGACTCTGGAACCAAAAAATGATAGGATAGACTTGTGTGAGTGCTGATAATCAGCTCTCAAAAATGTCTGCGTGGAACCGCCTTACGGCGGTTTTACGTTTACCCAGAAAATCTTCAAGATTATATACCCTTGCTTAATTCTATTTCTTTTAGCAAAGACTCTCCTTCCTCTTTGAAAGCCGAGCCCTTATCAATAATTTCTTTTACAAATGAAACTGCGGATTTTTTCCGGCCAGATCTAAGATAAATAAAAGCCAAATTTCTAATTGCCTGAAAATCAGCCGGATTTTCCAAAAAAACCGACTGTGCCGCTTCAATGGCTCTGTCGTATTCTTCCTTTTCCAAAAACACCTGAACCAAACGATTATCGGCCGGCATTTTCCCCCCGAAAACATCTTTGATTAAATTTTCTACCCGATCTTCATCCCCAGCATAAATCATCACAATGAGATAAGAAGCAGCCACATCTTTAAATTGAGGAGCACTCTCATATGCCGACCTGGCCATTTCAATGGCTTTTGCACCATCACCCAATCTCAAATAATTGGAAGCCATCTGAAGTTTGATAACCTGCTTGTTTGGAGAAAGAACCAATGCTTTTCCTAAAGCTAAATTTGAATCGGCTGGAGAACCGGCAGTAGAAAACAAAGAACCCAAAAAAACCTGGCTCCTAGCGTCTGTCGGCACCTCAACAGTCTGTTTTTTCATTTCTTCAATCGCCAAAGAAAGAAAACGAGTTTTCATTTCCGGACTAATAGCATTGCTACCAGATAAAATTATATTGCTCGCCGCTTGGCCTATCTGCTCCCTAATTTCCTGTTCACCGAAACCGCCCCTACCTAAAGCTTTGTTGAAATATTCAAGATTTTTTTCTACTCCGGCCGGCTGCTGACGTAAAGCATTTATTAAATCCGTCGCAGCCAAAGCGCTTTTTCCATTTACCATCCAAACAACCGCTACGAAAAATACCGAGGCTATTGGCAAATAAAATCTATAGGCATCTTCTGAACTGACATTTTCAAATTTTTCGAATCTTTCCATCAATGTTGAGTGTGAAAAATGAATGAACGCCAGAAGAGCAAAAAAGAAAGAATAACTGACGACATTGTCGAAAACAAAAAAATTCTGAAAGAGGTAAGCCGCCAAAAGACCGGTCAATATAGCCCTCTCGGTCTGAGAAAATTTCAAGACCGGCTGACCAGCGCGCTTTCTCATAAAAGTTGGCAATAGACCCCATAAATACATTACAGCCGAGGCAAAAAGAGCAAAATATGAAACAAACCCTAGAAAGCCGGCTGCTATCAACCAATCAAAAACTATATTATGAGTACGATCAAACCACTGCTCCCTCAAATACATATCCGGGTCATAGTATTTATTGAAAACAAAATTAAAACCTTCCTGACCCCAACCGACAATCGGCCTTTCTTTGAAACCTTGCCAAGCCATTCCCCAAACCGCAAAACGCGCTTTCGCATCCGCGCTAGCCGAAGAAACACTGGTAATTCTGGAAAGGACCTTGTTGTTTTGAACAAATTCGCTATCTCGCAAAACATAAAAGATTCCGTAGATAGCAATCATTGCGACCGCCAAGCCGATGAACCAATTGCGCAAAGTTTTTCTATCATTTTCTTTCTCAAAAAAAGCAATCAGAACTGCTGACAAGATAAAACCGCCCATGAGACCAATTATCGCCCCTCTGGTCGCCGTGTTGAAAAGAATTATAATCGAGAAAAGAGCCGAAATTCCGTAAACAAAACGCCACCAAAAATTACGATCCCTGACAAATAAAAATAAAGAGAGAAAGAAAATAAGAAGCATATAGCCACCGAAATAAGCGGCATTACCGAGCGTCCCGTCCACTCTAACTCCTCCCTGATTGATTGTGATTTTGCCAGCCAATTGAAAGAAACCATAAAAACCCAAAAATATACCTGTAAATATATTGGCCCGGAAAAAATATAACCATAAACGTTCCGAAGATAATACTGATCCAGCTACAACAAAATAAAGAAACATGTGAAAAATGGAAACAAAACCTTCCATTCGCTCATAATTACTCCATAAAGCTTTCTGCGGATTTTCAGCAAAAATATCAGCTAGAAAAAGAACGACTATAAAAATCAACGCTAAAAACGCCACCCAGGAAAATTTCGGGCGATAAGATTTATGGCGCAAAGCGAGTATCAACCAAACAAAGAAAACTATCTCGATTAAAATCCTAAAAGTAAAACCTTTGCCGGTGATAAAAGGAAAAAACATCGACTGACTGACTATAAGCGGTATAACCGTTGGAACAGCAAAGATACCAACGACTGCAAAAAACCGCATAATTTTGTCTCCGATTGTCATACGATAAAATATAACATAAAAAAATAAACCCGCCTATTTCCAAGTCAAAAACCAAAACTTTTGGCGATCCAAAAAAATTGATTTGGTAAATTTACCCATCAGAATTAATCGTCTTTCTGGCAAAAATAAGCATGTTGTCGCCTAAATTTATTGGTAACCGGAAATTGCCGATCTTAGGATGAATTCTGACAAAATCCAGCAATTTCTTCCAGAGCTTTATTTTTTGCCAACGCAATAGAGTGTGAAGGACATATTCTACAGTGAAAGATTTTCCGGGAGATTTATTTTCCAAAATCTCAAAACCTGTTTTCTCCAATAGTAAACGAAGACTTTTCCTGTTAAACAAAACAACATGTTCTGGCGGAACAATGAGATGCCATTTCTTATTCATCAATCGAGCATAAAAACTGCCGGCATCAGGAGTAATTATTACAATAAAACCGCCAGGAACAAGCATATCCCAAGCCTTTTTTAAGTCAGTCTGGGGTGATGATACATGTTCTATCACATCAAACATTGTCACAACGTCATAAACGTTTTTTTCTGAGATATCAGTAATTACTCCAGTTCTTATTTTCAAACCTTTTTTCCGACCGGCCATAGCCGCTGAATCGCCAATCTCCACCCCGGAAGCCTGCCAGCCATTTCGCAAAGCAAGAGCGACAAAATAGCCTGTTGCCGCTCCAACATCTAAAAGTCTTCGGCCTAAATTTCCTTGTTCTAACCGACCGAGAATTTTTTCAAAGACCGACCGCATCGGCTCCTTGTCTGAATCGTAATCAACATAACCAAAACCATCTGATGCCCCCCAAAAATAGTCCCGGCTATAAATCTTAGACAAATCTTCTGGTAAGTCTGATAAAAAAAGTGACTGGCAAAAATCACACTTGTTCATTTCATAACCATCTCTGGTGCAAAAAAACCGATTTTCAGAAAAACCACAAGCTGGGCATTTCTTTTTCCCTTTTACTTTTTGAATTTTATCCTCCATGGCGCCAAAATACCCTCATTGATAATATGACTGGAAATCTTTGATTCTCCGCCCAAACGATTTCTGAAAACTATCGGCATCTCCTTAAAAACCGCGCCTGAGCGATGCAAAAAACTTTTAAGTTCTATCTGAAAAGCATAGCCAGAAGCGTTAAAAACGGAAAAATTAATACGCTTTAAAGCCTGACAACTAATAAGATTAAACCCGCCTGTTAATTCTTTCAAAGGTAAACCGGTGATAAATCTGGCGTAAATGTTGCCAAAACGGCTTAAATATTTTCTCCAAAGTTCCCAACCTTCCGTCCTACCTCCGGCCACATACCTCGAACCGACAACCACATCGCAATTTTCAGAGAGTTTTATCATCTCAGGCAAATAAAGAGGATCATGGGAAAAATCGGCATCCATCATTATAATTTTATCCACTTTATCCTCAGAAATAATTTTTTTAAAAGCGTCAATATATGCCCGGCCCAAACCTTGCTTCTCTTTCCTTTCAATCAAAAAAACTCCTGGTAAAAGTCCGGCCAATCTTTTAACTATTTCCGCGGTGCCATCTGGCGAACCGTCATCTACCACCGACACTGATATTCCCGGAACTGCCAAAAAAATCCTGCGGATTATTTTCTCAATATTTTCCGCCTCATTATAAGTCGGTATAACCACTCTCACTCTCGATTCTCTTTTCATCTTGATTTTAAAAACAAACTGCAATGCCATTCATCGTCTTTTTCCGGCGGACCCCAAAGTTTAAAATCAATAAGATCGTAGCCGGCAAATTTTTCGAGCCACCAAATTAAATTCCTTTTATAAACTTTCAAACCTTGATGTCTCTTATCAGCCTTTTCCCTATTTTGTCTAGAAATAAAATCGTAAAAAAATATATACCCGCCCTTTTTCAGGGCGTTTTTTACGTTTTTAATTGTCGTCAAAACTTCATTATCATCTAGGTAATAACAATAAAATCCCATTATGACCAAATCGTACTTACGAATAGGGGCAAACGGCTCGGCCAAATTCACTAATTTTGCCTTAAAACCTCGCCGGCGAATATTTTTGACCGCTTTCTCTGAACAATCATACCCGTCGGCCTTTAGAAAAAACACATTCGCCCCATCACCTGTGCCAAATTCAGCAATCGCCTTGCCTTCAGTCGGGAAAATCTTTTTCAAATATTTGGTAAAAATCGAAACCCCCTTACCGATATTGCGATCAAAATATGCATCTGCATAAGGCAAATAACGCAAAGAATTGCCTTTTATTTTTATCTCTTTCATATAAATCAAGTAAGACGTTTAAAACCCGAATGAGCGACCGGTCCTTTGAGACGTTTCGCTATGTCTCCGACATCCAAAGCCTTTTTTATAATTCCGAAGACTTTGTCAACTGCCTTCAGATATTTTCCAACTTCTTTTTCGGTGTGAGCCAAACTGACATAAACACTCCCCGAAGCCAGAAAACCGAGGCGAAGCATTTCTTGAGTAAAAAAAGTTCTTATCTCCTGAAAATTGTCATACTTAAAAGAAAAAGATATTAGACAATTTGGTTTTTCAATTTCCAATTTCAAACCGTGTTTGCGGGCTAAATTTTCCCAACCCGCGCCAATCAAACCACCTATTTTATCTATCCGCTCGGGCACTCTTTTATTTCTAAGCTTTTTTATTACCGCAAGTGCCGCTACTGGGCCGACTCTTTCTGTCCAACTGGTGCTACTGATAAAAGTTTTTT
>CAZFCM010000043.1:0-5216 GCA_964517725.1 uncultured Candidatus Saccharibacteria bacterium
GCCGACAGCAATTTATTATGTGGCCATTCAACCCCGCCCTAAAGGGACGGGGTCTCCTGGCCACTTCCAATAAAGGACATTAACGCAGACTATTTCCTGCACCTGTTTTGTGTTCGTTTCAGTCGCTCTACCCCAACCCCTTTAGGCAGATATCGCCCATTGTTGCCATCGCTCGCTCGAAAAAAACAGATGCGCACATTTTCTTTCCGCTCACCCGCTAGACAATAAACAAAATAAAGCCACCTACTCCTTCTCTAATCAAAGCAAGTTAAGTGGCTATATAAATCCTTCAACAGCATTTTCTCGACCTTACAATCTTAACCGAGTAAGATTTTTGGTCACCCTTTGGTCCAGAAACCGAGACAACGCCATAGACAAGGTCTGACTGCTGAAGAGGCCCCCTCTTTTTCAAACCACTCATCCCCAAACAAGCCGGCCGCTTGGTTGAAGAATCTTGGCCAGACAAACCGTGTGTTTTTCTCATAAAGAACTTCCTTTTTTCACTCTCCTTTTCCATTGAAACAAATCGGCCCTCCTTGAGTGGAGGGCAGGCTTTCATTCGCTTTTTTTTAGTAAACGCAAGCCAACCCTTCACTTAAACTGGCCAATAATAATTCCAATATTTATGCCGATTAAAAAATTCATTTCATTAAATGCTATCACCAAAAAAAATGTTGTCAAAAAAGCCGGGACATCCCGGCTTGAAAAACTGACTGGGGGCTTTTCTCTGCTATAGGATATCGCGACAATCCGCTAAAAATCCGTACTTGGAAAATTCGGCTTTTTTCTCTCTGTGCCACCGGGAAATTCTTCCTTTTTTTCTGACAGGTCTGCCTGATTTTTTTGTCGACCTATCGACGACTTTCTCAAAAAAACGTCGACTCCGACCAGAAACTACAGCGGCTAGCGCGACTTTATCTCCAGTTTCAACTGTATTCATAATGCTTCCAAAGAACTTCATCCCCTGTTTAATTCGATCCCGACACAGTGCCGAAAACGAAACCAGCTCTCCGGGGTGGAGAGCTGGCTTTTGTTTATTTATTTCTTAGTCTCATCTGGATCTTTTGGTTCAAAATAGACAAAAGCAAACCCTCCACCATGTTTTGATAGTCCTAGAGCTAGCGACAAGCCGATATTTTTCAACGAAAAAATCATGCAAATATAATACCCAGGATTATTTTACTGTCAACTTCTTGCTCTTTTGCCAATTTTCCACAGTAACTAACAAATTGCTGGCTAAGAAAATGGAAGAGTATGTCCCGGCTACAATGCCGATAATAAGAGCTAATGAAAAATTTTGGGTTGTTTGAGGGCCAACAAAATATAACACCAGAAGCGCAAGTAATGTGCTTAGCGAAGTATTTATAGATCGAACAAAAGTCTGATTTATACTTTTCCCCACAATCAAGGCAAAATCGCCACCTTTTCGCCCATATTCAAGTTTTAGATTTTCTCGAATTCTGTCGTAAACAACAATCGTATCGTGAACTGAAAAACCCAAGACAACAAGAAGGGCTGTTACAAAAAGAGTGTCAATTTCAATTCCTTTAAAATGACCCATGACAGCAAAAACACCAGTCGGAATCACAACATCGTGAAAAAGCGCCACAATTGCAAAAAGTCCATATTTCCATGAAGAAACCGGTTCAGAAACTTTTCTAAAAGCGTAAGCGATAAACAGAACAATAGCCAAAAGAACAAAAAATATTGCCCATAAAGACTTAAAAGCGGCCTCCCTGCCTATCAATGGGCCAATAGAGCTAAAACGGACTTCTTCAACTCTTCTTTCGTCAGTTAAATCATCAGTTAAAAGACTCTCGGCTTTATCAAAAATCATTTTGCGTTCCCTATCGCCGATTTCAGCGGACCTTATTATAAAACTGTTGTCGCCAGCTTCTCTTACAGACAAACCGGGAATTCCTATAGGCTCCAAAACTTCCTTAAAAAGTGAAATATCTGGCCTTTCAGAGTAATATTTTATCTCCAAAATGCTCCCACCTCTAAAGTCTATCCCCAAATTCAAACCCCAAATCGTAATGGACAAAACAGATACAAAAAAAAGGATCGCCGATATTGCGTAAAATATTTTTCTGTTTTTTACTACAAACATATTTTATTTACAAATTTTTTATTGTCTTATCCCACAACTAAACAAAAATCTGCCGACCTTACTATCTTTCAATTTTGCCGACATTAAAAGAGTGCGCGAAACGGTAATGGCCGTAAACATACTGGTCAATACGCCTATGAAAAAAACTAAAGCAAAACCTTTAATAACATTAGAGGTGGCAAACATATAAAGTATTATTGAAGTTATTATGCTTGACAAATTACTGTCTCGTATAGAAAGCCAAGCTCTGGCAAAACCTTCTTTCATTGCATCTTCCAACATTCTACCTCGGCTAATTTCCTCCTTCATTCTTTCAAAAATAAGAATATTGGCGTCCACTGCCATACCAAGAGATAAAATAAAAGCGGCTATGCCAGCGGCAGTTAGAGTTACTGGAATAACTTTGAATATCGCCAGGTTAAGAACAATATACATAAGAAGAGCCAGTGAAGCTAAAAGACCCGGCAATCTATACCAAAAAACTAGAAAAATAGATATTATGACATAAGCTAAAATACCGGCACTGACTCCGGCCTTAACCGCCACAGAACCCAAAGAAGCCCCTATAGTTTCTGTAGAAACCAAATAAATCGGCATCGGTAAAGCTCCGTAATTTAAATTTCTTACCAACGTCCTCGCTTCTTCAACTTTAAAATCGCCACTTATTTCTGCTTTTCCACCGGAAATTTCTTCTCTTATGACTGGAGTCGATATCGGCGCCCCATCCAAGAAAATAGCCAATACTTTTCCTACATTCTCTTTTGTTATTTTTGAAAATAATTTATCTCCAGCCGAATCAAATTCTAAGCCAACAGTCGGTTCGCCTGTAGTCTGATCAAATTGCAAAACTGATCTTTTCAAATATTGACCATTCAACCCGGTCGGAATAAAAATTTCATCTATTTTCTTTTTTAAAATCTCCTCTTCAGATAGACCGGGAAATTCTTTTACCAAACGAAATTCCAAAAGTGGAGTTTTTCCAATCATCTCAACCGCCTTTTCAATATCGCTAACGCCAGGCAATTCGACAATCAATCGATGATCTTTATTTCCGCCAAAAACACCGCCCTCTTCAACTTGAACAATCGGCTCGGAAACACCAAAAACATTCACTCTTCTTTCTATTACATCTCTCAAGGCTGACATCGCATCGCTTACATCGCCGGTCTCTATTTTAGATGTATCCGCACTATATATAAGGTGAGTACCGCCATTTAAATCCAAACCGAGTTTGAAATTGAATTTTGAGCCGGGCTTTTCTGTATTCCAAACAAAATAACCTACCGCAACAGCGATCGCTACAAGAAACAAAGCCATTACACGCTTCTTTAACATGGCGACAATTTAGCAAAACGTTAGAAAAAAGCAACCTTAGTTAGCATATAACTCATAGCTAAAGATTAATCAGCAAAAAATTTTCTTGTAATCGAATCTTTTTTTCACTCGGCAAATTTATTTCAGCGCCTTCTTTTGCAGACCCTTCTTTCCCATCCATGATTTTATTATTTTACAATCCATTATTTTCTCTAATTCTTTACTTTTCAACTTAGAAACTTACAGGCTTTTCAGCTCCTCTATCCCCTCCTCCAGCTTCCACTCCGGCGTCCAGTCAAGTAATTTTTTTGCCAAAGCGTTTGAAGCGAGTGTGTCATGTGGCTCAAGGCGAGGCGCAATGTGAACAAATTTTCCACCGATAAGCTTCGCAACCTCATTTACCGAAAAATTTCTACCCGCGCCGATATTTATCACTTCGCCCTTCCCCACTTTTTTGCTTTGCATAGCGAGAATATTTGCTCGAACAACGTCATGGACAGAAGTAAAATCGCGTGTTTGCGTACCATCACCTGTAATAGTTAATGGCTTTCCATTTTTAAAAAGATCAAAAAACTTAGCTATAACCAAAGCGTAAGCGCCTTCACTAGAATTGCGAGGACCATAAACATTGAAATAACGTAGCGATACTGTTTCTAATCCGTAAACCTGATTGAACAAACGGCAATATAATTCGCCTATATATTTTTGCAAGCCATAAGGGCTCTTCGGATTAGCCGACATTGTTTCAATTAAAGGCAATTTAAGCTGATCGCCGTAAGCTGAACTGGAAGCGGCATAAATTACTCTTTTTACGCCAGCTTTTTGCGAAGCCACCAACACATTAAGCGTCCCGACGACATTGGCGTCGTTTGATTCAATCGGATTTTCTATTGAAAACTGAACACGCGGTAAAGCAGCTTCATGAAAAACATATCTCGCCCCTTTAAAAATTGGCGCGATTTTTTTATAGTCGCAAATATCCGCTTTATGAAAAATCGCATCGGGATTAATGTTTTTTTTCCGACCGTTTGAAAGGTTATCAATTATATGAACTTCGTACTCTCTTTTTACCAGAGCATCAGTGATATGACTACCGATAAATCCCGCTCCGCCAGTTATTATAATTTTTTCGTTTTTCATAAAAATTTCGCTTCGGGAAACCATCCTCGTATTTTATTTGCCTTTTAAAGTCAGCAATACTCTTATGGTCTTCAACGCTATCTCAAGATCTAACATAAAACTCCTATTATTTATGTAATATAAATCATAAGAAAGCTTTTCCATGGTTTCCTCAACACCAACTTTGTGATGCGGATGATTGTCGTGATAAAGTTGTGCCCAACCTGAAAGACCGGGCTTAATAAGATGCCGAACATTATAATAAGGAACGGTCTCCTGATAATTTTTAACCAGAGTCGGCAATTCAGGTCGCGGACCTATCAAAGAAAGATCCCCCCAAAAAACATTCCAGAGCTGAGGCAACTCATCTATTCTAGTTTTTCTTAAAAAAGCGCCGACTTTCGTTATCTTGTTTGTCTGACCATTTCCATAAACTCCAGCATCATTCTTTTCCATTGTTCTGAATTTTATGATTTTTATAGGGTGATTGTCTTTACCTGTTCTTTCCTGCTCTATAAAAACCGGTCCGCCATCATCCATTTTTATAGCCACAAAAATTAAAGGGTAAATCACTAAAGAAACCGCTCCGAAAACCAAAGAAACTGCTATATCCATAATTCTTTTTACAGTGTCAAAAACCGGTTTAAATCGACTAGATGTATTTTCTAAAAAC